>CAKZKQ010000283.1 GCA_937123825.1 uncultured Pseudomonadota bacterium | reverse complement strand
CCCGCGCCATGGCGATGAGCCTGATAGCCGAGATGCATTCGGGCTTTACCGGCCTGCGCGGGGCCTGCCCGATGAACCTGCGCACCGGGTGGGAGGGGTTTGAGGTGACCGATGCCGTCCGCACCGATCTGGAGCGGCTGGAAAGGGTCTGGGGCGCGGCGCTGGACGCCCATGGGGGCCCGTGGCTTTGCGGTGCGTATTCCCTGGCCGATGTGTTCTATGCCCCCGTGGCCACCCGCATCCTGACCTATGGGCTGCCGGTCTCCGACCGGGCTCTGGCCTATGCCAAGGCCCATGTGGCGCACCCGGCCTTCCGCCGCTGGCGCGCCATGGGGCTGGTCGAGGGGGCGGAACAGCCCGCCTACGAGAGGGGCCTGCCGCGCCGCGCCTTTCCCGCGCCCGAACCGCTGGCCGCCCGTGCCGTCGATCATGGCCCGTCCGAGAACGCCACCTGCCCCTATTCCGGCAATCCGGTCACAGATTTCATGGAACTGGACGGGCGCGTCTTCGGCTTTTGCAACCCGTTCTGCCGCGACAAGACCGTGGCCGACCCGGAAGCCTGGCCGGATTTCATGGCCATTTACCAAACGTAAAGGGTTTTCGGGCAAGCGTTAACCATGCTGGACGCGACCCGACCCGAAAGCCTTGCGCGCACCTATACCGTTGCCTTCGAAGGATTGGCGGCACGGCGGGTCGAGGTGCAATGCGCCATCACCCCGGGCCTGCCCGCCTTTTCCATCGTGGGCCTACCCGACCGCGCCGTGGGCGAAGCACGCGACCGGGTGCGAACAGCGCTGTCCACCATGGCCATCGCGCTGCCCTCCAAGCGCGTCACCATCAACCTGTCGCCCGCCGATCTGCCCAAGGAAGGCTCGCATTTCGATCTGCCAATTGCGCTGGCGCTTTTGTCGGCGTTGGAAATTCTGCCCCGGGACGATGTCGAACAAACGCTGGCCCTGGGCGAGCTGTCGCTTGATGGATCGCTGGTGCCGGTGCTCGGCGCTCTGCCCGCAGCCATGGCCGCAGCCGAAAACGACCGGACGCTGCTCTGCCCCAAAGGCTGCGGCCCCGAGGCGGCCTGGGTTGGCGCAACGCAGGTCATTGCGCCTGAAAGCCTGACCGCGGCCGTGCGCCATTACACCGGGCAAATGCCGATTGACCCGGCCACACCCGGGGAGGTGACCGGCAATGGCGCATATTTGCGGGATTTCAGGGACGTGAAGGGTCAGGAACGGGCCAAACGCGCGATGGAAATTGCTGCCGCCGGGCGGCATCATGTTCTGCTGGTGGGCACGCCGGGGTCGGGCAAATCCATGCTGGCCGCCCGAATGCCCGGCATCCTGCCGCCGATGACCGCCACCGAGGCGCTCGAAACCTCGATGATCCATTCCCTGTCGGGGCTGTTGGACGAAGGCGGCATCTCGCGCGATCGGCCTTTTCGCGAACCGCATCACACCGCCTCGATGGCGGCCAT
Source organism: uncultured Pseudomonadota bacterium (assembly GCA_937123825.1). GTDB lineage: Bacteria > Myxococcota_A > Bradymonadia > Bradymonadales > CAKZKQ01. The sequence continues at coordinate 32,994 of CAKZKQ010000283.1, read as the reverse complement.
TGTCGGCGGCGGGCGCACGGCGCGCCCCGGGGAACTCTCGCTGGCCCATACTGGCGTGCTGTTCATGGATGAATTCCCAGAATTTCCCCGCGCCGTGCTGGAAACCCTGCGGCAACCCATTGAAACCGGAGAGGTCGTCGTCGCACGTGCCAATGCGCATATCCGCTATCCCTGCCGGTTCCTTCTGGTGGCGGCGGCCAACCCCTGCAAATGCGGGTATCTCACCGATCCCGCCCGCGCCTGCGCCCGGGCGCCTGTGTGCGGCGACGATTATCTGGGGCGCATTTCCGGCCCCCTGATGGACCGGTTCGATCTGCGGGTCGAAGTGCCGCCCGTGGCCTATAGCGACCTGAACCTGCCTGAAGCCCCCGAAGGCTCGGCCGAGGTGGCGGCCCGGGTGGCCCGCGCCCGCAATGTTCAAAACGAGCGGTTTGCCGATTATGACGCGGCGCGCGTCAATGCCGATGCCGAAGGGCAAATCCTGGAAGAGATCGCCGCCCCGGATGCCGAAGGTCAGGATCTGTTGCTGAAAGTGGCCGAGCGGTTCGGCCTGTCGGCGCGCGGTTATCACCGGGTGCTGCGGGTGGCCCGCACCATCGCTGATCTGGCCGACTCAACCCACATCCAAACACAACACCTGGCCGAAGCCATCCAGTACCGAATATTGGATCGGAAACAGAGTGCCTAGTGGCCCAGCATGCTCATGCAAGTCCACGTTTGGCTTGCATGAGCACCTGGATGCGTAGCAGGCGGCGTGGACTCTCCAAAGGGCTTCTCGATCCTGTTTATGTGAGCCCGCCGACGACGGGAGCTTATGTCAACAGGACCTAAAAGCCGTGCGCTCTGAGGATGTCCGCCAGGCACTCGGTGAACTCCATGTCGTCGTTGGCCCCCGGCACGCGGTGGTAGCTCTCGAAGCCAGCTTCGAGGGCCTGCGTCTTGTAGGTGACGTCCATCTCGTAGAGCGTCTCGATGTGGTCTGAGGTGAAGCTCATGGGGAAGATGAGCAGGTGTCCGCCCCGAGACTTGCCAAGCTCATCAATGGTTTCATCGGTGTAGGGCCGCGTCCACTCCTCTCGGGTGGCGCGAGACTGGAAGCAGAGGATCCAGTGGATCCTGCTGGTGTCGTGGCCCTCCTCCTTCAGTGACTCGATGACGCCGCGCCGCACCTCGTTAAAGTGCCCCGTGCTCTCTGAGACGTAAGGGTCGCCCTTGGTCCGGTAACGCTTGGGAATGCCGTGGGCAGAGAACATGACCGTGATTGGCCCCTCGGGGCGGTCGGCGATGACTTCCAGGACCTTGGCGTGCACCTGGCGGCGCGTGTAGTCGAGGTAGCGATGGTTGTGCCACCATGAGTAAACGCGCGTGCTGTCGACTTCGGCGTCGTTGAAGCGATCGCGCAGCGCGATGTCCACCTCTCGCACCGAGGTCGCCACGGTGCTGTGGCAGAAGTGGGGATACATCGTGATGATGAAGAGGCGGCCCCCATCAAACTTGAGCTTGGGCACCACCTCAGAGGCGAAGGGAGGGGTGTATCGGTTGACCACATGCACGTCGGTATTGGGGTGAGTCTTGCGCATGAGCGCCTGGAGCTGGTCGGCTTGGATCTGCGTCATCTTGTTGATGGGCGAGAAGCCGATCTCGGCGTACTCATGGGCGGACTCGGGGGCGCGCTTTTTGCTGATCCGGTTGGCGAGCATCTTTCGGAAGAAGTCAGACCTGATTTTGATCACCAGCGGGTCATTGAAGATGCGAAAAAGAAAGGGCTTGACCTCTTCTTCCTTGGTAGGCCCGCCGAAGTTGCAGAGCAAAATTTCATTGGTAGACATAGGATCTCCAGACTGGGTTTACCGAGACAGTTGGCCCCTTTTGGGGCCCCTTTCTATACGACACAGTAGATGGTCGTGGCTATGCGTATGGTGCAATGAATCCTTGAGGTTGATGCCAAACCCCATGGCACCCAGGGCAATCGCACCCCCTCATCAGTGATTGACAGCGGCGTGGAGGACACCGGCAGCCCTCTGCCCAGATGGCAGTCCAACCGCGCGATGTCTGGCGGCGAACGCTCCGCAGGGGGGTTTGGCCATCCGCTCACACAACTCACGCCTCCACACTTTTCAGCCACTGCCAGCCCCCGTCAACCCTTGCGCAGCCAGCAGCCCAGGCCCCGACGCTCTTTGCAGGCCAGCGCCTGGATGCCTAGATGCGCCCAGCCCACCTGCGAGATCTCTCTCAGGTCAGCGACGACGACCACAGCCTGCTTGAGCGCGTCGTAGACAAGTCGAGCTTTACAAAAAGACACTCTGTGAAGGAATCTCCACAAGACCGCCAGATGAGGGCATTGCTCATCAAATGAGGTATGCAAGATGGTAAAGATACGCTGGGCCGTTCTGTTGTGGTGTGTCACGCTGGGCCTGATCGCCTGTCAGGACAACTCGACAATGGACAGCAGCGACGCAGGGGTTGAGGCCGGTGATACAACCACTTCCGACGCCACCGATACACAGATTGAACCCGATGTGACTGACGTTGGTGATACAAACACTTCCGATTCTCCCGATACACAGATTGAACCTGATGTGAGCGAAGACCAGACTCTGGTGGTAAGCGCGACTGCGGATGTGACGGAGGGTTTGGCCCCACTGTCTGTGAGCTTCGAGGCCGTGATTGAAGGCGGAAACCTGCCGCTCCTGGTCAGGTGGGATTTTGGCGACAACAACGCGTCCACCGATGAGGACCCCACACACACATACCAGAACCCTGGCTCCTTCACTGCAACAGTCACCGTGATCGACAACGACGGTGATGAGGCGTCAGACAGCGTGGATATTGTCGTGGCTGGCTGCCCTAACCAGGTGTGGGAGGGCGATTACAGCGGCAATGGTGCGGATTTGGAAGGGGTCACCTCCATCACAGGCAACGTCTCGATTACGGGACAAGACGTCACCAGCCTCAACCCCCTCTCTTGCCTGACTTCTATTGGCGGTCACCTGAAAATCATCGACAACGACACGTTGACGGACCTCGATGGGCTCTCTTCCCTCTCCTACATTGGAACAGCCCTCGACATTGATAACAACAGTGCGCTAACGAACGTCGATGGGCTCTCCTCACTCACTTCTGTTGGAACAGCCATGTCCTTTGAAAGTGGTCTGTTCATTTGGAACAACAGCGCGTTGACCAATGTAGACGGGCTCTCTTCCCTCTCTATCATTGAAGGCCCACTGTCCATCAAGCGCAACCACGCGTTGGCAAATATGAATGGACTCGCCTCCCTCACTTCCGTCAGCGATCGTCTGGTCCTGGAGGACAATCATGCGTTGACGAACGTCGATGGGCTCTCCTCCCTCTCTTCTGTCAATTTGGTGCGCATCGCTGACAATGGCGCATTGACGAACGTGGATGGCCTCTCCTCCCTCACCTCTGTTGGCTATCTCCTGGAAATCAAGAACAACGACGCATTGGTGAATGTAGATGGCCTCTCCTCTCTTCCTTCGGTTGGGAACAACCTATCCATCGAAGACAACAGCGCGTTGACCAATGTAGACGGCCTCTCCTCTGTCTCTTCGGTTGGAAACGACCTGTCCATCCAAGGCAACGACGCGCTGACCGATGTGGATGGCCTCTCCTCTGTCTCTTCCGTTGGGAACAACCTGTACGTCGCAGGCAACAACGCGTTAACGAATGTAGACGGCCTCTCCTCTCTTTCTTCAATCAGTGGTGGCCTGTCCATCTCGCGCAATGACGTGTTGACCAATATAGACGGCCTCTCCTCTCTTGCTTCCGTAAATCGTGGTCTGTCCATCGCAGGCAACAGTGCATTGACGAATGTGGATGGGCTCTCCTCTATCTCTGCCGCTACCTTTGTACGCATCGAGAACAACGATGCATTGGCAAACGTGGACGGGCTGTCTGCCCTTTCTTCCATCAGCGATCTCATGCTCATCCAAGACAACGATATGTTGACGACCTTGGATGGGTTCTCCTCCCTTTCTTCCGTGGGTCGTTCCCTCATCATCTCCAACAATGACTCCCTGGTGGAAGTGGACGGGCTCAATTCTCTGATGTCGATTGGAGGAGCGGTAGGCATTACAGACAATGATGCCTTATGCCAAGACGATGTGCTCAGGCTCATCACCACCTGGAATATGAACATCAACCCTGACCCCAATGTCTTGGAAACCACAGGCAATACCGGGGTTTGTTCGCCTTAAGCCCCACCCGACAATGATCCCGTCGCCCGACGGTCGATCATACGGGTCAAAAGGCCTATAGAGAGGCCACTCTCCAGTCCCAGAGCCCCAGTTCCACTGCCACGACTCTCCCCGCGCATCGGTCTCATGCACTTTTTGTGGCTGAGCAGCCCGTAGAGGGGTGGTAGAACAAGACTTTTGTCATTGGCCTTCTGACATGGCAGCCAGGGTGGCACTGGCGATGGGGTGTTTGAGCTGGCGGATGATCTCAAGGGCACGTTTGCCCTCTTCGGCGCTGCGTTTGTCGAGCAAGGGCAAGAGAGCAATGGCCAGACGCGCGCGAGCGTCCCCTTTGAGGTGGGGGACAAGCTCGGTGAGCAACTCCAGAGCGCGTGTTTGGCGTTGTTTTGATGGCGTGCTGAGGATCTTCAAGAGGTACGGCAGGAAGTCGGTCACGGGCTCGCCGCGCTGCATCGAGGCCTCTGCCAGGGCCAGCCAGACGTCCACAGAGTTGTGGTCAAGCTCGTGGATGATCTCGTCCAGCGGCTGGGCCGCCAGCCTTGTATGCACATAAGTCGCAGGAGAGTCCCTGGCGGCCTGGATGTCTTTTTGCAGACGGAGGGCTTCGTCGCGCTGGCGAGTGATTTTGGCTTTGAGGCACAGCTCCAAAGCAGAGACCAGGGCGGGCTCCTTGTCGTGGGAGAGGATCCATTTTGGGCGCTCGCGCAGGCCGCCAAGGAAGTGCGGGCAGAAGCTGCGGCCTGGCAGGCCTGCTTGCATCTGAGGCAACACCGGGAGGATGGCTTGCCGGGTCTTAAACAGGAGTTGCACCGCCTGGGACCTCTTGTATTCGTCGCCGGCGATTGCGTCTGGGAGCAGGTTGGAGACAAGGGGGATGTTGTTTGCCGCAAGAACATCCACGGCGAAGAGACGAATGTAAAACTTGGCCTTGGGGTTCCTGGCGAGCTTCAGGAGGCGCTTGATGGTGGACCCGTTGGCCTTGTATCGCGTGCGCTTGAGGATCTCTTCGGCCTTTGACTGGAGCGGAATGCTCTCCGACTGGAGGCCTTTGACGGCGTCGAAGGACGCCCAACCTTCAATGTTTTGGATGTGGAAGTGGATGTCGCTCCAGGTGTCGATGAGGTCGCCCCCGTAGGTGCACGTCAGGTTGCCTTGATCGTTGTCTTGAGCGATTTTTTTGATGTAGGGCAGCGCCAGCCTGGCCTCTACCCCCAGCGCAGACAGGACATGGACAATGTTGGTGGTGGAGATGACCTGGGGGTTGCGCTCGTTTGGGCCAATGGCGCGGCATGACCGGAGCACCACGAGCACCTCGGGCACAATGGCCCGGGCGTGTTTTCCAGCGGATGCAATCAAGTTGGCGATGTCGTCTGTCTCGTCGGGGTTTCTGGTGGCATACGCCGCCTTGGCCAGGGCAGGCAGCAGCGGCACCAGAAACCCATCCATTTTGCTCAGCGCCTCGGTCCCTGCCTGACTGGATATGACCCGATCAACATTTTGGCTCGTCAAAGCCTGGGCGATCCGGGCCGCCACCTGGGCCGATGGGCCGGTTTGGGCCAGCGCCAGGGCCGCCTGGTCTCGAACGTATTGCTCCCTGTCCTGGAGCGCCTTCAAGAGGTCCTCTTGCACGTGCCGCACGAGCGAACCCAGCTGCACCAAATCCTTGGCGGCCTGAAGGCGCGTTTTGGGATGGCGGTCCTTGAGTTCGCTTGCGGCAACACCAAGTCGGCGCATGCAGAGGTCGCGTGTCTTCTTGGCGTCTTGCTGAATCTGCGGGTCTGGGTCCTGGAGCATGCTGGCGATGATCCCTTCCCAGGCTCTGTGCTTGGGCGAAATCAGGTCCAGGAGCGCCAACATCAAGACGCGGCGCTGCGGGGCTTGGGTGGCGGTGTGGAGCTTTTGGAGCGCTGGGCGCAGGTGGAGCGCGGTGTGGGATAGAAAGGCCGCGATGGCCTCGCGAACCTCCTGCTGAGGCGGCGCGCCCTGGTGTTGCACCAGGTGGTTTTGCATACACTCCAGCGCGGCAGGCAAGAGTTGGCCGGCAAAGCGCGCGCCGTCTTGGTTCTTGCCAATGCGGTCTTCGAGGTTGTCGAGGTCTTGCCGCTCCCAGTGGGCACTGGCCTCTTGGAGTGCCCAGAGGCAGACCCTGGGTTGGCTGTCTCTCAGAGCAGTTTGCAAACCCTCGATCTGCCATGGCTTGGAGGATGCATCTGCAACCGCGACAGGCAAAGCCCCCAAACCAAACCCCAACAGGATGGCCCAAAACCACAAACTCGCCGTCTTTGCCATGATTGACCTTGCCCCGGGGGCTCTTGGTGTGGGTCGCGGCTGCAAAGAAGGCTCCGAGCGGGCTTCAAGACTCCCAACCCACACATCCCTTGCCAACTCCGTGTGTCGATGGTGTCAGGTCGAAGGCGGCCAGTCCAGCACCGCCCCCTTGACCATAAAAAGACCTGATGGGCGTTGATGGACAGGTCCCTGGAAAACCAGATGGTCTGAACACGTGGATGTGTGTTTAATTTTGCTGCGCACACACCTCAACTGTATGCACATTTGAAAACACACCCCTTCTGTACACCTTTGGCAACGTGCGCAGTGGCGCCATGCTCGCCCCTCTCCGGCTTGATGCCATAGGCCAAATCTGGCACGTAAACTGCTTCAGATTGAGGTTCTGATTCGTCTGTGACGGTGCCCAACATGACCAAAAGGCGTGTGGCTGCCTTCAAAAGCAACCCAACACCTCCACAGATGGCCTGGGTTCGCTGATTACGGCACGACATCGAGCACACACCACCACACTCAAGGAGGCGCGACGCCTTGTTGACCCAAACACCAATACAACGCCTGACCAGTGCGGCCTTTGCACTCTTTATGGGCTGCATGGCCCTGGCAGGCTGCTCCGATGGCCCTTCTTCAAACGGTTCACCGGTCTCTGTGATTTGCGAACCCGCTTGCGGCGCCAATGAAGAGTGCCAGGCGGGACAATGCGTTCCGACCAATGAATGCACCCTCTCGTGTGGAAACGGGTCGTGCGTCCTTGATGAAGAGGGCCAGCAGAGTTGCGCCTGTCCATCTGGCTCTGTGGCCGAAGCGGGGCAAGGATGTGCCCCGTGCGCGGCGGGCTCCTTTGATGATGGCGGCGAGCGCTGCGCGGCTTGCCCTGAAGGCGCTGTCCAACCCGCTACCGGGCAAACCGAGTGTATTGCCTGCGACGCAGGAACTTTTGACGACGGTTCTGAAGTCTGCGCCCCTTGCCCAGAAGGACAGGTGCAGCCAGAAACCGGACAGACCGCCTGTGTTTCCTGCACGGCAGGGACTTTTGATGACGGCACCGAGACCTGTGCCGCCTGTGCTGTTGGAGAGGTCCAGCCAGAAGCAAACCAGACCGCCTGCCAGGCTTGCGGGCCGGGCACTTTTGACGACGGCTCTGAAGTCTGCGCCCCTTGCGCGACGGGCACCTTTCAGCCAGAGCCTGGACAAGACTTCTGTCAGGTCTGCGCCGACGGCGCCACCCAAGAAGGGCAAGACTGCGTCATCTGCGAGCCAGGCACTTTTGCCGACGGCAACGGCGCCTGCATTGCATGCGATCCGGGCACTTCGCAGCCCAACCCCGGGCAGACAGAATGCGCCCCCTGCGCCCAGGGAGAGGTGCAGCCAGAAGCCGGTCAAGCCGCCTGTGTGGCATGTGAGCCCGGCACCATCGACGACGGCACCGAAACCTGCGCCGCCTGCGCCCCCGGCGAAGTCCAACCCGAGCCGGGACAAGAGGCTTGCACGGCATGCCAGCCGGGGACCTTTGACGACGGCACCGAGACCTGCGCCCTCTGCCCGCGCAACACTTTTGGCGACGCCGAGCGGCTCGAAGCCTGCACCCCGTGCCAGGAAGGACAATTCCAGGACCTGCCCGGCCAACGCGCCTGCCGCACCTTGAGCGTCCTGGAAAACGCCGTCCCAGGCTTCTCAATCGGCACCATCCAATTGGCCGATGGCCTGCTCGCCCCCGCCTACAGCATCCTCGCACAGAACCCCGCCGACTCATTGGCCATCGACCCAACCACAGGGGCGCTCTCCGTGGCCGCGACTTTGGACTTTGAGACCGCGCCGCTCATCACGCTCACGGTGCAGGTCGACGACTCGGGGCCCGGTGGCTCCGGCACCCTGGTCAGCAGCGATGTCCTGGTCCACGTCGAAAACATCACCCCCGCCATCGAGGCGCAGTCCTTTGCCATACCCGAGTCGGCCCCCGTCGATACATCCATCGGCGCTGTCGTCGCCACCGGTGACCTGACCTCCCTGGGCTTCAGTATCCTGGCAGGCAATGAAGACGCCGCCTTTGACCTCAACGCAGCCACGGGCGAACTCACGCTCCTCCAACTTCAGGACACCGAGACCACCCCAGAACGCGAGTTGACCGTCGGCATCACCGATGGAGAGGGCGAACCTGTGGCGCAGGCCGCAGTGACGGTCGTTTTCGAAGACGAAGCCCCCTTGTGGCCACCCAACCCCACGTTGAGCGTGGACGAGATGTCGGCCGTCGACGCCGAGGTGGGCGTCCTGACCCTTGCACCCGAAGGCGACCAAACCTCCATCACCTTCTCGATCACCGGGGGCAGCGGCGCTGGAGCCTTTGCGCTCGCCCCGCAGTCAGGACTGCTCACGGTGACAAACCCCGCGCTCGACTTTGAAGCCACACCGTCTCTGACGCTGGACGTCAGGGCCACCGATGGCCGCAATGAGGCCACCACCACGGTGACCATCAACCTGGTGGACGTCGCCCCTGCCCTGGCCGCTCCGCAAGATGTGACGCTCCCCGAGCAAAGCCCGGCAGGGACCGTGGTGGCCAACCTGACGGTGGCTTCGGGCGATACCTCGTCGGTCCGCTTCATCCTCTTGGATGCTGGCGGCACCTCTGCCTTTGCGGTGGACACCGACGGCACCGTGCGGGTCACGCCCAGCGCGGTCCTCGACTTTGAAACGCGCCCCAGCATTTCACTCTCTGTCGGGGTCTCGGATCAGCAGGGCCCGTTGCCCATTGGACCCGACGACGTCGCCACCTTCACCGTCAACCTCTCCGACATCGCGCCCACGATCACGGCCCCAGAGACCGTCACACTCCAAGAAAACGCCCCCGCAGGCATGGCCGTGGTGACGGCCTCCCAGGGCCCGGGCGACAGCGCCCCTGTCCATTACACCATCGTCTCCGGAAACGAGTCTGGCGCCTTCACCATCGCCCCAGACACGGGCCAGGTCACCATCGCCGCCCTGGACCGTTTGGACGCAGAGGGCGTCAACCCACTGCCCCTTGAAATTGGCATTTCGGACAACCCTGAAGACGGCGTCGATGACACCACCACCGTTCTGGTCAACATCACCAACGTGGCCCCCATTGTGCTGCCCACTGGACCCTTCTCCATCAACGAGAGCGCACCAGAAGGCACCTTTGTCGGAGAGGTGACGATCGATCCAGCGGGAGACACATCGGGGTTGTCCTTCAGCTTTGCAGGGGGCAACTTTGACGATGCCTTTGGCATTGATCCCGACACGGGCGTCATCCGCGTGCTCACCCCGCAAGTGCTGGACTACGAGGGCAGGCGGCTCTACCAGCTTCAGGTCACGGTCTCCGACGGCGTCACGGCGCAGAACATTGCGGTTGAGGTGTCGCTCGAAGACGCGCCCGTGCTGATCAACTCTCCAATGACCATCCAGGTCTCGGAGGGCGCCAACGTGGGCGACATTGTGGGCCGCCTTGAGTTCCAGGAAGGCTCGGATCAAACGTCCATCGTTACCAACGTGCTGGCCGCATCAAACCAGCTCGCGCCGCCCATGCGCATTCTGCCCAACGCAGACATTGAGCTTGCGCAAGAGGGTGTGCTGGACTTTGAATCCCTGCCGTCGTTCTCATTTTTGCTCTCGGTGCGCGACGGGAACAACTTTCAGTCGAGCATCCTGGTCACCGTCCTGGTGGAAGTGCTCGACGCTGCACCAAGGCTTGACCCTGCCAACATCCTCATCCCGGAGGACATCCGGGTGGGCGAGCAATTTGGTCCCCCCGGACTCATGCCGGGCAGCGACCGGACGGGCCTGCATTGGAACATCGCGCCCAACGACCCCCGGTTCACCATCGATTCCAGGACAGGCCTCCTGACGCTCGTGGAGCCCGGTGTGGTGGTGGACTTTGAGGCCCCTGCGGCGCTTGAGGTCTCGGTGGGCGTGCGCGACACGCAGGAAGGGGTCGCCGATGAGACCGTGGCCTTTGACCTGACCATTGGAGATGTGGCCCCTCAAATCCAACCGGCCGGGCCGTTCCTGGCGCTCCCCGCTCACCCCGTGGGCCACCTTTTGGGGACCCTGGCGCTGGAAGGCGACCGCAACTCGGTCACCTGGAGCATCTTGTCGGGGAACGAGTCTGGCGCTTTTGCGCTCGCCACCCAGACGGGCGCGCTGACCCTGGCCACCCCTGGCGCGCTGGCCTACGCGCCGCCCCCCGCCTACGCGCTGGAGGTGCAGGCCACCGACGGCACCACGCCCAACACAAGAACCATCGAAGTCAACGTCACCGGAGCCCCCGGGGCGTACAGCGCGGTGGTGACGCCGCCCACCCCCGGCGTCCTGGCCGAGTTGACCTGTGAGCCCGACGGGATTGATCCCGACGGCACCGAACTGACCTGGACCTACAGGTGGTTTGTGGACGGGGTCCTCGTCAACGGCGCGGTAGCCCAGACCACCACCTTGCCAGGGCTGCGCATCGGAGATGAGGTCACCTGCGAGGCGACGCCCTCTTCGCAAGGCCAGGTGGGCAACCCCGTGATATCAACGCCCACAGTGATCGCCAACACGCCGCCGACGGTCACCTTCAACATCTCGCCCGACACCATCGACGGCAACACGCCGCAAATCACGTGCAGCGTAAGCATTACAGACCCCGATGTGGGGCAAACCGCCTCGATCCTCTCCAACAAATGGGACGCGTTTGGCTTTGGTTGGGCCAGAGGGCCCATCATTTCGGGCGATGGCTCGCCGCTGAGCTACACGCTGACGGGCGACAACTTGTTTGGGCGCCGATGGACCCACTTTCGCTGCTCGGCGCTGGTCACCGATGGGGTGGTGACCTACGAAACCTCCCAGGTCATCGCGCGCAGCGGTTCTCCGCCGACGGTGGGGGGTGTGAACCTTGTTGCGACCACGCGGTACGCAAGCTGTGCCCCGTTCGACGTGGTCGACCCCGATGGCCCCCAGATCGAGCGCACGCTCCAGAACTTTGATTACCGCTTCAACAACGGCGCCGAGGAGTTTTTGGACCTGGGTTGGACGGGGGCCAGCGTCTTCTACCCTGCGGTGCCGCTCAGGCGCGGCGAGCTTGCCGAGTGTCGCTACACCGTCACGGACTGGTCCGGCGAGAGCACCACGACCGATTGGGTCTCCAGCGTGGTGATCAGTGACCCGCCCAACGTACCTTTCCCCAGGGTCATCGCCAGCGGCTTTGAGTTCTGTGACGACACCAAGCTCTTCTATTGCAATTGGCCTGGGGCCACCGATTTTGACAACGACATCATCTCCTCAGAGATGTCCTGGACCGTCAACGGCGTGGACCAGGGCATCTCGTCGCGCGCCGCCGAGTTCACGGGCTTGCGCGACGGCGACGTGGTGCTCTGCCACGTGTCGGTGTCGGACCCGGATACGACCATTGAGCGCACTTCGTTTACCCCGGCGGTCATAGTGCAGCCCCCCTCGGCGGCCATCGAGCCGCCGGTGGTCACGCCCCCTGGTTTTGGCTTCTGCGCCACAAGGGGCACCTACACATGCGAGTGGAGTTCTGTGGGCACGGATGTCTGTGGTGGTGCGTTGGAGAACCCGAGCTTCCGTTGGTTGGTCAATGGACAAGACACGGGGATCACCACACCGACCTACGAGGCCAATGGCTTGGAGAACAACGCCGAGGTGACCTGCGAGGTGACCGTGATGGACCGCGACCGCCCATTGGTGGAGACGGCCACACACGTCATCAATGGGACCCCGCCAGTCCTGTCGCCCGCCGTGATCACCGGCCCACCGCCCGGTGGTTGCCAAGGAACCGCGACCTACACTTGCTCTTGGACTCAAAACCAGGATTTGTGCGGGGACGATCCGACCATTGACGGTTACACCTGGACCATCAACGGCCAGCGCCAGCAGGAGACGGGTCCCGAACTGACGGTGACCAACCTCTTCTCCAACAGCACCATCGAGTGCGAGGTCGCGCTGACTGGCGCCGATGGGCCCGTCACGGTCAGCGGCTCCTTCCTGGTCACCGAGGCCGCGCCGACCATCAACGGCGCCCCCACCATCGATCCGGCCATTGCCACCGTGGGCGAAGTCCTCAACTGTGAGGTGGGGACAGCGACCTCGGTTTGCGGCGAAGAGTTGACCGCCGCCCATCAGTGGGTGGTCAACGGCACCCCGCTTGAAGGCGCCACAGAGGCGACCCTCTCCACGCTTGGCTTGCCAGACACGGCGACCATCGCCTGCTTCTCGACGTGGACCTCTTCCACCGGCGGTGTGGCGACGGCGTTCTCCAGCGACGTGCAGCTCAACCCCGGGAACTACGCCATTGAGAGCCCCATCGCCGGAGACCTCTTTGGTTACGGTGTGGCGGTGGTGGGCGACCTCAACCGCGACGGCCTGGACGACGTCGCCATTGGCGCCCCCAGCCACAACGGCCCGGCGGGCGCTGACGCAGGGCGCGTGTACCTCTTCTATGGACAGTCCGGCTTTGGGTCTTTGTCTTCGCAGACCGTGACGCCCAACACGGGCTTTGTGTACGAGGGGACCACGGGCGATGTCCAGGTCGGGGCGCTGCACTACTACGAGCCCATCGCCTACTACGCGCGCATCGGATACGACGGCGGCCCCTTTGGTGAAGCGCTGGGCATGACCCTGGCCTCCGGCGCGGGAGACTTCACCGGGGATGGAACTCCCGACCTTGTGGTCGCCGCCCCTTACGGAGACCGGTTCCGCGGCCACATCAACCTCATCAATGGCAGCAACGCCTCACAAACCACATTGGAGGCCGCCATCTCCGACGCGAGCCCGGACGGCCTGCGCTGGACGGGCGTCCAACCCTCTTCTGGCGGCGGCCCCTGGGAGTTCTCCGAGCGCGACAACGGCGACCTCGTTGGCGCTTCGGGCAACACCTTCATTGGCGACTTTGACGGCGACGGCTTTGATGACCTCGTTGTGGGCTCGGGCAACCACGGCCCCGAGGATCACGGCGCCGCCTACCTGCTCAAGGGCGGCACGGGGATGGCCTCCAAGAACCTGACCAACATGATCGCCACAGAAGACGAGCGGCTGATCCACATCCTTGGAACCAGCGACTCGGACTGGGCCAGCGGTGGCTTTGGAGAACTGATTGGCCGCCTTGGCGACATCGACAACGACGGCCTTGATGACGTCTTGCTTTCCCCCTCTTTCTTTGGCAGCCAGACCGTCCGCATTGTCCTGGGGCGCACCGAGCCAGGCCCCATCTCCATGGTGCTGGGCACATCCCCAGGGGTCATTGGCTTCACGGGCACCCCCATCCAGCTGGGGATCGACGAGGACGGCTACATTTCGGTCACGGCGGGCTACGCCATCATGCAGTCCGAGGTCGGCGGCGACGGGGACCTCAACGGCGATGGGTTCACAGACTTTGTGATGCGCGGCTACGGTCCCCAGGGCGCCACCCTCTTTGGGGTCTACGGTGCCGCCCAGGGCCCCAACCTGAACATGGAAGAGATCATCGGCGGCGTCGGCGGCTTCTTCGTTGAGGGCGTCAGCACGCTGCGCCGCGCCATGCCAGGGCAAGTGGCGCTCATCGACATCGACGCCGACGGTTACGACGACATCGCCTTTGGAGACCCCTACGCCAACAACAACGCCGGCGAGGTGGGCTTCATCTTTGGCGGACAGAACGCGCCTCCTGCGGTGGGTTTGGAGGCGCTGGCCTTGCCCAACGGCTTCGAAATCGCCTCACCCTGGCCCGACGCAGAATTGGGGACGGCGCTGGCCGCAGGTGACATCAACGGCGACGGGCTGGGCGATGTCATCCTTGGCAGCAGCGCAGGGCGAGCGATGGTGGTCCTGGGCCGAGACACCCGCAGAAAGATCACCCACCGGGGCACGCCTCTGGCCGACACCCTCGTGGGCACTTTGGCGGCGGACATCATCGTCGGTGACCGGGGAGACGACCTTTTGCAGGGCGAAGGCGGCATGGACGCCATCAGCGGCGGCGCTGGCGATGACACCATCGCGGTGGGTGACACCAGCTTTGTGCGCGTTGACGGCGGCGGTGGCACCAACACGCTGGTCTCGGGCGGCGGCCTGGACATCGACATCATCGCCCTGGGCAAACGCCTCCAGAACATCTCCATCATCGACCTGAGGGCCACCGGGACCGACACGCTGACCCTCGATGACCGCCGCCTCTACAAACTCAACCGCTACGATGACAGCCTCATTGTCCGGGGCACCTCGGAAGACTCGGCGGTGGTCCTTGGCTCTGGCTGGCGCCTGAGCGCCGAGCCGCAAGACGTCGATGGGGTCACCTACACGCTGCTGACCAACGGGCGCGCAAAGCTCTACCTGGAGGCCACCATGGCGGCTCCCGAAGTGGCGCCGACCATCGAAACCACCACTCTGGTGATCCCAGAGACCGCCCAGAACGGAGAGACCTTTGGACCGATTGAAGGGTTTGACGCCGACGGCGAGGTCTTCCAGGTCACGGTCGATGACCCCAGCGGCACCTTTGGGACTGGCCCGGGCAACACGCTGCAAGTCATCAACGCCGCCAACCTCAACTTTGAACAGACCCCGCGCCTGCGCATGACCCTCACCGCGACAGACGGCACCGGCCAAGAGACGACGCGGCCTCTGCTGGTCGTGCTGACCAACATCGACGAGCCCCCTGTGATTGACCCAGTGGGACCAGTCACCATGGAGGAATCTCCCCCCGTGGGCGAGATCATCACCACTTTGTCGGCCATGGACCCTGAAGGGACGGCGCTGACGTGGGTGGTTCTGAGCCGGAGCTTTGATGCCATCGACGTGGACGACCAGGGGGTTGTGCGCGTCAAAGACTCGGGCAAGTTCGACTTTGAGACCTCCCCCACCGTCAACCTGGAGCTGGGCGTGTCGGACTCCAGCGGGCTCTTCTCCTTTGTGACGGTCCCCGTGGAGTTGACCAACGTCACCGTGCGAAAGCGCACCTTCGAGGGTGCCTTTGTGGCCTCCAACCGCTTCCTCTTTGACCCCCAACGCGGCGTCCCGGCACGCACCGTTCAGCTCACAGAGAGGAACCGAACGGCCAACATGAGCATCCCAAACCTGTGGACGTTGGTTCTGAGCTGGGCGGTCGATGGAGAGGCTTATTTGCGCCTGGAAGGGGGCACCTTTGGTTTCCGACAAGGGCTCAAAGTGGAGATCGACATCCCCGATGAGATTGTGCCTGATCAATCCTTCACGCTGGGTTCCAGCGTCGTCAACAAGGCCAATACGCTTCTTGAGGTCTTGACCCCTGCCGTCAGCGCCGCGGTCAACATCAGACAGCTTGATATGAGTTACCAGGGCTCCATCAACTGCTCGACGTGCACCAACCTGCGCTCCCAGCGCCAGTGGCGTTTGACCAACCTCAACAAGGACTACCGCAACTATCCCCAGTTCCGGACTGGTGAGGTCGAGAGTTGTGGTCAGGGAGACCCCTGCGTCTCTCGGATGTTCTACAGCGGCACGTTCAGCAGCGCGACCATGGTCAACAGCTGGGCTCCCTTCTTTGATCTGGCCTTGGGCGCCGCAGGGCTGCCGTTGACCTACGGCACGTACAACTGGGGCTTTGACGGCTTCAACAACGTCACCTATTACGAACTCTTCCGCTCGCGGATGGAGGGCCAGATCAGCTCCGACGTCAACCTCCAGGTGGAGGTCGAACAAGTGGACGCAAGACTGCTCCTCGAAGACGGCAGCGCCATCCCCTTTATTGTGGGCACCAACGCTGATGTCACCATCCCCTTGGCGGCCGACGTCAACGGGGACGGAATCGTCGAAGTCGACATCGAGCTGTCCCCAAAGGCGAGCTACACCAACACGGTGGTGTTCAGAAGCGACTTGTCGTGGATCATGGACACCGGCAAGTGGGACAACACCACCTACCTTGGCAACTCGATTGTGGGGCAAAACAGCTTCCCCGGGACCAGCGCCGCCATCTCTCCCACCATAGAAACCGACCCCGACGTGCAAGGCGGCGCCATTCCCTTTGATGTCCCCACCATGGTCATGCCCACCGTGCTGGATCTGGCCGTTGACGAAGCCCCCTGACATCACCAGGCGCACTGCAACGTCCAGATGCGCCCCGTCCACTTGCGGGACCTCTGTCAGGTCAGCGGTGAGGATCACCGCCTGCTTAAGTACGTCGTCGACAAGCTCGGCATGAGCGCCCGTCCCCACGCCCGCCCCCTCAAAGCCCCCCAACTCCACCGACAGCCTGGATAAGGCCTGCGTTGCCGCTGAACTTGGCAGCCAGTTTGTTCATGCGGGTCTTGGCGTTGCGAAATACCTTGGTCGTGAGCCCACGTCGGGATCACGTCAGCGACGCAACACCACGCCCGTGAGAACACATGAAAATCACCAATGTTCTGGAACTCCTGGACGACAACCCCAAAGGGTCGTTTCTGGATCTCTTGCCCTTCAACCAACACACGTTTGGGACCTGCAACTTCACCGGCACGGCTCCGGGCTGGGAAGTGCACACGGACACGGACGAATTCTTCTATGTCCTCTCCGGCCGCATGGAGATCACCCTGCTCCAGGACCACGGCCCCCAACAATACGTCGCCCCAGCTGGGAGCGCCTTTGTGGTCCCGCGCGGCGTCTGGCACAAGCCCGGCGCCCGCAGCGGCGCCCGGTTCATCCACTTTACGCCCGGAAAGTCGCTCTATTCGTCGCGCGATGACCCGCGACGCGCTCAAAGCAGCCAACAAGACCCATGACGACCCCACACAAGCCCTGCCCGCTTCGATGCCAGACCAAGTCCCGCTCAAAACGGTTCTCAGTCTGGACCGCAAAACAACCTTCCACCCAAGGACTTCATCATGGCCCCCCTCATCACCCTGCTCGTCACCTTTGCGCTCGCCCGTGTTTGGGCCCAAACCAAATCCCTCCCAAACCCCAACGCACGCGCCGCCCGCTTTGCGCTGGCAGCGATGCTCACCGTCACCGGCATCGCACACTTTGTGTCCACCGAGGCCATGGCGCAGATGGTGCCGCCCTTTCTCCCTGGCGCCGTCGCCATCATCTACGCCACGGGCGTGCTTGAGCTCGCCGCCGCCGCGCTCCTCCTAAAGCGCATCGATCGCCCCACACCGTGGCTCGGCTGGGTCCTGGCCTCGTTCTTCATGGCGCTGCTGCCCGCCAACATCTATTCGGCGGTCGCCGAATCCGGACTCGGAGGCCACGGCGCCCAGTACCTCTGGTTCCGCATCCCCTTGCAGGTCCTCTTCATTGGCTGGGCGCTGATGGCCACTGGCGCAGTGCAGCGCCGACGAACAGCCCTCACAACAACCTGACGCGCCCGTGGTGTTGCCATCAACCGCCCCGGTGCATAGGCTCTTTGCATGAAACTCCCCAATGCAGAACCATTCACAATCTGGCCCTCGCGCCTGGCCGCGCAGGCCCCCGGCGACGAAAGCGCGCCGCACGCCCACCACGCGATGCACCTCGTGCTCGCGCGCAGCGGGGAACTGTGGGTGCAGGTCGGAGACGACGAGCACCGCGCGCCGGGGATCCTCACAGCCCCAGACGTCAAACACGCGGTGCGGGCCACGGGACAAACGGTGGTGCTCGCGTTCTGGGACCCCGAGTCGGTCGACGGCGCAAGCCTGCGCGCCACCTTCGACGGAAAAATCCGACTGATCTCAGCGACTGAACGCGGCGCCTTGCTCACCGATCTCCCCAACGCCCCCGGACGCGTCGACCTCGACATCTTCATGGCACACGCGCGAGACACGCTTGCCGCTCCCACCTCGCGCCCACGCATGCACCCACGCGTACGCACACTCCTTAAAACCCTGCGCAACAACACCGAGGTCGACACCTCGCTCGAAGCGCTCGCCGCGCGCGTCAACCTCTCCCCCTCACGGCTCATGCACGTCTTCACTGAATCGGTGGGCATCCCCCTGCGCCCCTACCTGCGGTGGCTGAAGCTTCAGCGCGCCGCGACGTCCATCGTCAACGGCGCGGGGCTTTCGGAGGCGGCGATCGAGGCTGGCTTTGCGGACGCGGCCCACATGAGCCGAACATTCAAGCGCACCTTCGGCATGACCCCCTCCGCCCTCCAGCGACGCAGCCAGCCCCACCTGCGCTGAGTTCATGCCAAACATCACCTCCAAATCCCACTCCAGCACAAACCAGGCCGCTGCTTTTTCCGAGTCCCTCAAGATCTGGTCAACAAAATCGCGCTACCATCGCCATGAGAGCATCCTGAAGGATCCGTGGTGACTGGAGGCGAGATGGACGATACACCCCATATTCTCATCGTGGAGGACGACGCTGGTGTTGCGCAGGGGCTTATGCGCGGCCTCAAGCAAGCGGGTTTCAGGCTCAGCCTGGCCATGTCGGGCGACCGCGGCCTGGAGTTGATCCTGTCCGAGGCGTTTGATCTGGTGCTGCTCGACCTGATGTTGCCAGAGCGCACGGGCTTTGAGGTGCTCGACGCGGTGCGTTCGCGGGCCTCTGTCCCCATCATTGTGCTCTCGGCCATGACGCATCTGCCAGCGCGGCTAAAGAGCTTTGAGAACGGCGCGGTCGACTTTGTGCCCAAGCCCTTCTTTATGGAAGAGTTGGTCGCGCGGATTCGCTCACGGCTGAACCCTGGCCAGAGCAAGGAGCACAGAAAGCTTGCCCTGGCGGACACAGTCCTCGACCTCGATGCGCGCGTGGTGCAACGCAATGGGGAAGACCTGGGCATGACGGGCTACGAGTTCAACGTCCTGGCCCTCTTGCGACAACGCGCAGGCCGCGCACAGACGCGGGCGCAGATCGCAGACCAAGCGCTCTCAGAAGACGGCGACTGCAACGACCGCACTGTGGACAGCCACATCTCTCGCATCCGCAAGAAACTTGGGCCCGAGGCCGCCAAACACATCAAGACGGTGTGGGGCATTGGCTACCGCTGCGACCTGGAGGAGACGTGACATCATCACCACCGCTGCTGCGCCGTTTGCTCCTGGGCACTGCCCTGGCCTGTGTCGTTGTGGGCATGCTGGTCATCATCGGCCTGCGGATCGTCACCCCCATCGTGCAGACCGCCGCGCTGGAGCATCAACTCAGCGGCATCGACCATGATGCCTGCACCGCAGCCCCCGAATCCTGGGGGTGGAAGTCGGGCGACATGTCCTTCTTTGCCTACGATCGCGCAGGCCGCTCGCGCAACCCCAACGCACCCCCCATCGAACCCACACTCTTGCAAAAGGTGGTTGCGCAACAAGGCGTGGCGGTGGAGATGTCCCCAAACCGCATCCTCTCCGTCGCGTTGCACGCACCCGATGGGCCCTGCGCGATCCTCAGGCTCACCTCAAAGAACCTCAACGCCCCCATCTCTCTGCACATCCGCGGTGTGCTGGCCAGCGCCATCATCGTAGGCATGATCCTGACCGTGCTGGGCACCTTCTTGTTGGTGGTGCGCCCCCTGCAAAAGCGCATTGAAGAGGTCGCCGACGCCGCCAAAGACGTGGGCAGCGACGCCTTCACACCGCAACAACTCCAGAACACAGACGCCCTGGCGCACATCGCGCAGATGCTCACCCAGAGCCACCACAGGCTCCAAGAGGCCCACCAAGCCCTGGAAGCCCGCAACAAAGCCCTCGAACACCACCTCGCCGGTGTCGCCCACGACCTCAGGACCCCGCTGGCCAGCATGCACCTGGCCCTGGAAGCCCTGGCCACACAATCACAGGGCTCCATGCGGGAGGAGGCACAGCGTGCGCTGGCCGACGTCGTCTTCCTCTCATCCATGGTGGAAAACCTTCATCAGGCTGCGCGCTTGCGCCATGAGGTCGACGTCACCTCTGGCAGCGTGGAGCTGACCAGTCTTGTGCGCCGCCTGGAACAACGGTTTGCCATCGTGGGCCGCCACGCCGGGATTGAGGTCGCCGCCAACACACCCGAGCAGGAAGTCTGGGTGGCCTGCACACCGGCGCTGGCAGAGCGCGCGGTGGCCAACCTCATCCAGAACGCCGTTGAGCACAACCGCAAGCCGGGGCACGTCGCCATCACACTCTCACAACAGGACACCCAGGGCCGCTTCACCCTGGTGGTGGCAGACGATGGCCCAGGCATGCCCCAGGATACTCTGGCCAGCCTCCAGCACGCCACATTCTTGCACGACGAAGCGCGCCCCCGAGGACCAGGGATGGGCACACTCATCACCCAAGAGGTGGCGCAGCGCGCAGGATGGTCCATCCACTACGCGCCGCTGGAACCCACGGGGCTCGAAGTCCGCCTCGAAGGCCCCCTCATCGACCCAAAGGCTCCCTGAAAGAGTCGGCTTGCAGGCCTCGCAGCAGTGCCAGGGTGGTTGCGGCGTGGGTTGAGTGGGGGGCCAGGATTTCAAAGGCGCGCAGCAGTCGACCGTCACGCTCCCAGACGCGGTAGCGGTGGTATGCAGTGCGCCAGGGTCCAAGCGCGCGCGGGAAGGCGCGCCAGGGGGCGCCGTTGAGCAGGACCCAGGCGATGCCCTGCAAGAGTTCGCGGGCGGGCCTTGGGGGGCGACCGCGGCCTTTGGGCCGGGGAAAGAGGGCGTCAATCGGCTCCCAGGCGCCCGTCCCCAGAATGTCGACCTGCTCCAACTCGGGCAGCCGCTTGCGGCGACGGCGCTCGCCGGGAAGGACCAACTCGCTGAGCTTTTTGTGCAGAAAGTGCCGCGTAAAGGGGTTGTCGGCGGTGCGCAGCGCTTCCAAAGTTGCGGCCTGAGCCTGTGGGAGCTGTCCTGCCCGGCGCAAAAGGTCTGCCCTGGCGGCGTCGACCAGATATGGGACGGCGTCGCCTTGCCTTTTAAGCCGCGCGAGCCACTCCAGACCCACCTGTGGCCCTGCGGACATCCCCAGCGCCACAGCGGCGTTCAACTCCACCACAGGCGTGTGAATGTGGCGCAGCAAGACGCCGTAGAGGGCGGCGATCTGGGGCCAGTCGGTGTGTTCGGCGTCTGGGGCCTGGGCATGAAGCGCGGCGATGGCGGCTTGGACCTGGTAGGCGCCGGGTTGGCCCTGACCGAGCGCCTGGGCAAGGAGGGTCTGGCCCACCTCGATCTCCTGGCGGTGCCACAGGCTGCGATCCTGGTCTTCGAGCGCCACGGGCTCGCCTTGGGCATCGATGCGCCCGTCGCGGCGCGCGTGGTGCAAAGTCATCAAGGCAAGCAAACCCCCCACTTCGGGCTCGGCGGGCAACAGCCCCCACAAGCGCTGGGCAAGCTCGATGGCGCGCTGGCAGAGCCTGGGGCGCATGTAGGTCTTGCTCTCTGTGGCGACGTAACCCTCGTTGAAGGTCAGGTAGATGGAGGCCAACACCGCGTCGAGCCGCTGGTTGAACTTGTCTGGACCGGGGACGGCGATGGGGATGCCGCAGTCGCGTATTTTGGCAGAGGCCCGCGAGAGCCTGCGTTTGGTCGCGGTGGGGGCCTCGACAAAGGCGCGCGCAATCTCGTCGGTGGACAAACCACAAAGGCTGCGCAGCGCCATGCCCACCTGCGCCACGGGGTTGAGCGAGGGATGGCAGCACGCAAAAAGGAGGGCCAACTGGTCGTCCTCGGCAAAGGCGGGCGCGCTTTGGGGTTGGGTTTGGGGTTGGAGTCGAGGTTGTGCGGCGAGCACGACTTGACGGTGGCGCAGCGCATCGCGGGCGCTGCGGTGGGCCACGCGCAGGATCCACGCCAGGGGATTGTCAGGGATGCCCTGGCGTGGCCACGTCTCAAACGCCTTCAGCCAGGCGTCCTGGGTGCAGTCCTGGGCCAACTCCACGTCTCGGAGTTGGCGCGCCAGGGACGCGACCACCTGGGCGTTGCCCTCTTGCATCAAGGCGGGCAAACGGCGCGCGACTTCTTCGGCGTGGTCGGTCACAGCTCCTCGGGGACAACATCCAGGGGGCGCACTTCAAGGGTCGCAAACCAGACCGCGGGGCACTGGCCAGCCCAGTCCAGCGCCTGATCCAGGTCGTCGGTTTCAATGACGTAGAACCCTGTGATCTGCTCCCGGGTCTCGGCAAAGGGACCATCGGTGACGGTGATCTTGCCCTGGGAACTCTTGAGCGTGGTCGCGGTGTGGCTGGGCTTGAGCGAGCCCGCCGAGCGCAAGACGCCCGCCTTGGCCAGCTTGGCGTTGTAGACCATAAAGGCCTCAAAGCTCTCCTTGCGCTCCTGCTCCGACATATGCTCCCAGCCTGCTTCGTCTCCGTGGATCATGATCATGTATTGCATGGTTCTTCCTTTGTTGCCCAGAGGGTCGTCTCTGGGTGGTTTGTGTTTTGGCGACTCAAAGATATGCGAAATGGTCGTCGGCGGCTGCCTTTTCAGGCGCGGCTGGCCAGTTGTTCGTCAAGCCTCTCCAGGCCGCGCTCATAGTCGGGGCCCAGAACGCGGTCGGCCACCAGCGCAAAGACGCGCGCCATGCCTGCAGGGACTTTGCCCTTGTTGGTCCAGGTGACCCGCGTGGTGCCGTCACCGAGGTCTTCAAAGTCAAATCGGTCCGTGGTCGTCATGCGGATGGGGGCATGGTAATCCAATCGGGCTTGGGTGTGGGAGCCGTGGACCCTTTCTGTGAGGGTGAGCGTGGCGCGACCGATGGTCGAACCGTCCCAGGCCATGGTGCTCCCCAACTCCCCAGGCTCCCCTTCAAAGTCATAGCGGGCCTCGGGCTCGGTCTCGGTCCAGGAGATCCACTGGCAGCGCCTGGGAAGCAGGCTCACCATCTCTTCGACCTGGTGCAGCGGACCCCGGACCACCGCACTGCGCGACACGTTCATCTCTCGGGGCACAAGCAGGCCCCAGGCAAGCAATCCACAAAGACCCGCACCGCTGACTGCAATCAACATCATGGCTGTCATCTCTTTTCCTCCTTTTTGATTGTGCATCGTACCCTTGCTCAGTACATCCCTAAGACGGGCTAGAGTGCTTTGAAGAGACAGACACTGCGCTGGAGCCAGCGCCAGGGACTCGCCCGATGAACTTTGTCTGAAAAATAATCTTTGGCCCCTGGGAAACGACTCAACGGAGAATTGCAAACGTGCCCTGAAAGGCTGATGCCGGATGTGAGCAAGGCGTGGAATGGAGCAAAGAATGGATATGAAACGTGAACTTGGGTTGCTGTGGTCCCTGGTGTGCGCGGGGCTCTTGGTTTGGACGGTTGGGTGCTCCGACGATGATCCATCGACGGAGCCGACGCCCGATCCGCCTCAGGCATACACCTGGTCCGAGGTCGTAGATTCGCCGGACGCGGCGCTGCTGGCGGTGCACGGCACTTCGTCCAGCAACGTTTACGCCGTGGGCTCGGACAGCGGGGCAGGTCCGGTGGCGATCCACTGGAACGGCGAGCGTTGGGAGACTCTTGAGACGGGTCTGACGGGCGACCTGTGGTGGGTGCACGCGGTCGATGACGTGGTCTTTATGACCGGCTCCGACGCGCACGTGGTGCGTTACCAGAACGGTCAGTTTGAGCGGATGCAAACCCCGGGATTGGGCAAGCACACGGTCTTTGGGCTCTGGGCCGCCAGCCCCCAGGACGTTTACGCCGTGGGCTCGGTCGCAGGACGCAACGGCTTCATCTGGCACTACAACGGCACGGCCTGGAGCGAGGTGGCGCTGCCCGAGGACATCGCCCTCGATGAAAACCGGGACACCCCCTCGTTCTTCAAGGTCTGGGGCAACGGCCCGGATGACGTCGTCGTGGTTGGCCAAAACGGCGTCATCCTGCGCGGCAGCGCGGCGAGCGGCTTCAGCGTCCTCGATTCGCCGGTGGAGACGACGCTCTTCACCGTGCACGCCGCCGACAACGAAGAGGCTTTCTACGCAGTCGGCGGCGAAAGCGGCGGCTCTTTGCTGGTCATCGACGGGTCCGAGATTGCAGACGAGACGCCCGCCAACACAGCCTTGATCCAGGGTGTGTGGGCGGCGGACAACGGCGAGGTGTGGGCGTCGGGCGCGCGGGGAAACATGTTCCGCAAAGTGCCTGGCGGGTCGTTTGAGCAGCAGGACACGGGGGTCGCCCTTGGCGTGGCCTCGCTCCACGCAATCTGGGTGGATCCAGACGGCGGCGTGTGGTCCGTGGGTGGCGGCGTGCTGACCGCCGCGCTCGACAAGGGGTTGCTGATCCACGGACAGCCGGACGACGCAGAGACCACACCGCCGCAGCCGCTGACCGTGACCTACGTCCCCGAACTGCCCCCGGGCACCTGCCCCCCCAATGAAGTGGACCCCGAGCCCGAAGGCTCCATGGCGCGGCGCTGGAACGAGCAGTTGCTCAACTCCGTGCGGCGCGACCTGCCCCGGCCCACAGTGCACGCGCGCAACCTCTTCCATGTCTCGGCGGCGCTCTGGGACGTCTGGGCCGCCTACGACGAGACCGCCGACGGCTACCTCGTGCGCGAGCGGCTGACCGCCGACGACATCAACGCCGCCCGCGAAGAGGCCATGTCCTACGCCGCCTACCGCATCTTGAGCCACCGCTACGGCCAGGCCATCGGCGGCGAGGTCTCTGTGGACTGCTACAACGGCTTTATGCAGACGCTGGGCTTTGATCCCTCAAAGTCCGATGCCGAGGGCGACAGCCCAAGCGCGCTGGGCAACCGCATTGGTCAGGCCTACATCGACGCCTTCGCCGATGACGGCGCCAATGAGCAGATGAACTACGCAGACCCCGACGGCTTCCGCTCCGAGACGCCTCGACTGGTCGTGGACACGCCCGGCTCGGGCACCGACGACCCGATGGTCTGGCAGCAGATTGTGCTCGCCGAGGCCGTCACTCAGAACGGCATCCCTGAAGGCGCCGGAGTGCGCGGCTATATTGGTCCCCACTGGGGCGCCGTGACCGCCTTTGCGCTGGAGCGCAGCGCCCCAGAGGCCCCCTACTTTGATGTGGCCGACCGCGCCCCCACCGCCCTTGATGATGAGTTGATCGACGCCACCGTGGAGGTCTTGCGCTACACCGCCGAGTTGGACATCGAGGACGGTGTCATGATCGACATCTCTCCTGGCGCGCAGGGCAACAGCACCCTGGGCACCAACGACGGCACGGGCCACCCCATCAACCCGGCCACAGACCAGCCCTACGCCCCCAACATGGTGCTGCGCGGCGACTTTGCGCGCCTGATGGCCGAGTTCTGGGCGGACGGCCCCGAATCAGAGACCCCTCCGGGCCACTGGAACACCCTGGCCAACGACGCCGCCGACTCCCCTGGCTTTGAATTCCGTCTCTTTGGTCAAGGAGAGCCCATGGACCGCCTTGCCTGGGACGTCCACGTCTATCTGGCCCTCAACGGCGCCCTCCACGACGCCGCCATCGCCGCCTGGGAGCTTAAACGCACCTACCTCAGCGCGCGCCCCATCACCTTGATCCGCACACTGGGTGCCCGGGGCCAGCGCTCCGACCCCAACGGCCCCTCTTACGACCCCGAAGGCATCCCCCTGGAAGACGGCCTCATTGAGGTCATCACCGAAGCGTCCTCGGCTCCTGGCCAGCGCCACGCCCACCTTGCCCGTTACGTGGGCGAGGTGGCGGTCTTCTCCTGGCGCGGTGAACCCGGTGACCGTGAAAACGAGGTCGGCGGCATCGGTTGGATCCGGGCGGTGGACTGGGTGCCCTACCAGCGCCGCACCTTTGTCACCCCGGCCTTCCCCGGATTCACCTCGGGCCACAGCACCTTCAGCCGCAGCGCCGCCGAGGTCCTCACCCAGCTCACCGGCAGCGCCTACTTCCCCGGCGGAGTCGGTGGCTACACCCTTGAGCCTGGATGGCTGACCTTTGAGTTTGGTCCCACCAAGACCGTCGACCTCCAGTGGGCCACCTACTACGACGCCGCCGACCAGGCGGGCTTGTCGCGCCTTTGGGGCGGCATCCACGTGAACCATGACGACTTCGTTGGCCGCACCGTCGGCTCTGAGGTGGCGCAGCGCGCCGTTGAGCGCGCCACGACCCACTACGACGGCACCGCCGAATAATACCAAAATACAGACGTCCGACTTACTTTGTCTGCATCTTGGTATAAGACCGGCTTCTGCAAGGGTCTACCAGCGGACCTGGACCTCTCGGTCGACCAGACCAAAGCCGCCGCCGCTGGGCTCAACCTGGGCCCGGAGCGTGCCGGGGACGCCGAGCGCGCCGTTGGGCTCGGGGACCACCACCAGTTGCCCGACCATCTCCACAAAGTCTTCGCCAGGGACCGAGAGAAAGGGCGCGTTGACGCGCGTCGGCGCCGAGATCACGCGATCGCCGACGGTGATCGAGAGGTCGATCGTGTGGAAGCCCTCTGCGAGCGGCGCGCGCAGGCTCACGTAGACGTGTTGGAGCCCCTGCGGTCCGCGCTCCAGCACAAGTTCACCCTCAGCGTCCAACGGTTCAAAGGCGTTTTGACCGGTACCCACGGTCAACTCAAAGGTCGGCTCGATCATCTCCTGCATGTCCATGGAGGTGTCGGACGACGCGTCCATCTCTGAAGCCGCGTCCATGTCTGGCGCCGCGTCGTTGGACGGCGACGAGGCGTCGCCGCACGCCGCCAAGGCAAGGAGCATGGTGGCGCAGCAAACGGCGAGCGCTGTATGGCTCCCACTGGTCTGTGTGGGGATTCGTTTCATGGGAACCCCCTTAAGGTGCGGCGAGCACGTCGCCTTGGATCCAAAGCACGGCGGTGTCGGTGGCGACCAGCCAGGCGCCGTCCACGACGGCCAGCGCCGCCGCCGAGCCGAGCGCGGCGCGTGAGAGCGGCACAACGGCGCCCGCAGGGTGTCCGCCGCCGCGCAGCGGTGAACCTGCCACGGTGCGCACGCTCCCGCCGGTCGCGTCGCGTTCGATGAGGCGCAAGGTCCCCGGAACGCGGTCGACCACAAGCCATGTGTTGGCGTCGAGCGCAATCGCCCGCGAGGGTTCGACCCAGGTGGCGGCCTCAAGCGCACCATCGGCGGGTTCGTTGGCCGCGGTGCCACCGCTGAGGGTGCTGACGGCACCGGTGGCAAAGTCGCTCCAGCGAATCGCGCCGGGGTCGATGTCCAGGATCAGCAGGCCTTCAGCGCTGGGGACGACGGCGGTCGGGGCGCTAAAGCGTGCTTCGAGCGCGTCGCCGTCGGAGGTGCCGCGCGTGCCGCTGCCAGCGATCGTCGTGACCTCGTCATCGGGGCCGATGCGGGCGATGGTGACGCCTTCGATCTCGGCCACAAAGAGTTCGCCGTCGTTGCCCCACGCCACGCCCCAGGGTCGGACAAAGCCTTCTGCGCGCACGCGGGGGTTTGAGAGTTCACCGGTGGCGTCGACCTCGACCTCGATGACCGCGCCCGTGCTGTAGTCGGTGATGGCCAGCCGTTGATCGTCGAAGAGCGCGAGTCCGACGGGCGTTTCGAGCCCCGGCACGGTGACGGTGTCGACGACTGCGGGCGCGTCGGGCGAGAAGCGCGCGCGGCGTAGTGCGCCGTTGCCACCGTCGGCGATGATCGCCCAGGAGCCGTCCTGGGCGGCGACCATGTCCGTGATCTGTGCAAAGCGCGCATCGGTCCCGTTGCCGTCGATGTTGCCAGTGGGCTGCTCGGGACCTGCCACCAGGCGGTCTCCGCGCGTTTCAAGGGAAAGGGTCCGCACGCTGCCGCGCTCAAGTTCTGCGTAGATCAACTCGTTGTCGAGCACCACCGGCGAGGCAAACGTGCCCCCGAACCCGTCGGCAAAGACGGACGACTGCCCCGAGTCGAGCGCGGTGCGGGTGATGGTTTCGCCAAAGCCCATCGAGAACGCGGCGCCCTCGTGGATGACGATGCCTTGCGGTGTCTCTGTCGAGCCAAGTTCGACGATCTCTCCTGTGTCCAGATCGAGCCCTCGGATTCTGTTGGAGAAGGTGTCGGCGACCCAGACCTGGGTCGAGTTTGGCTCGGAGGGGTCAAAGGCGAGCCCTCCAGGGCCATTCCAACCGTCTCCAGGCCCGCTCACGGTGCTGACCTCGTAGGTTTGGAGGTCGATGGCGCGGATGGCGTCGTTGGAGCGGTCGGAGAGCAGCGCGGTGCTGCCGTCGGGCGTGACGGTGATGGCGTGGATCAGATAGCCAAAGCGCGCGCGGACCGCCGAGCCGTCTTCATAACCGGGCGCACCGGGCCGCCCCGCGACCGTGGTCACCTGCCCGGCCTCAATGTCGATGTGTCGCAGCGCGCCGTCGTCGGCGACGATCAACCCTGTGCCGCCCGGCAGGCAGCCGATGCCACGTGGACCCGAAAAGCGCGCCTCGGCCAGCGGGCCATCGACCACGCCGGGTTCTTCGGCGCTTCCGGTCAGCGTGGTCACCTCTGAGGTTTGCATGTCGAGCAGGCGGATGGTGCCAGCAAAGGTATCGCTCATGGCGATGAGCCGAGGGGTCAGCGCGCACATGGCCGTCAAACCCTGAAAGCGGGCCGCCTCACCCACCCCGTCGCTCGCCCCGCGCTCGCTGTCGCCAAGCACCACCTCGACCATGGGTTCGGTGCTCACGTCGTCGTCGGCGTCCGGTGTGGGATCATCGACATCCAGGTCGTTCATGCCTGCGTCTGGTGCAGGGTCGTTGTCGGGCGCTGCGGAGTCGTTGGTGTCCTCACCGCAACCGACAGCGAACGCCATCACGCACGCGACCATGAGGCAGAGCGCCCATCGAAGGGGCCTTTTTTCCTTTTGGGAGCAGATGCGGTGTTCCCCACCCATGGGGTGATCAACAGGCGCATCAAGAGCGCTGGCAAAACAAGGGAACACCGATGTATTCGGGGTTTGCATCAAGGGGCCTCACGGCGAGAGTGGGTCTGGAGTTGGGGGAGTCGCAGCAGAGGGTGCATCTTGGCGCTCCCGCTTTGGTCGCGGAAACTCGCACAGATGCAAGTCGATTGCAAATAGAGAACAAGCAGCGTTCTGGCGCCCATAAAACACACCTCCAACCCACATAGACGCGCCTAAAAGATCGCATCAAGGCTTGACGAAGCGCATGCCCGGCTTAATTTACCTTCCAACCACGGTCTTTTAAGAGAACCAAAAGTTCTCTCAAGGACTCAAATGTCTCTTAAAAGGTTCCTCTTCATGCCAAGAACTCCCCTCAACCATGTCCTTTGCGGCTGGGCTCAGGCCGCCGCCGCCATCGGTGATCAATGGTCGATTTTGATTGTCCGCGACGCGTTCAAGGGGGTTAAGACCTTCAGCGCCTTTCAAAAAAGCATTGGCGTCTCCAAGGGTGTCCTGTCGCGGCGGCTGGAGCATCTGGTGGCAAGCGGCATTCTGGCCAAAGCCCCTGTGGGTCTTGGCGCATCCCACAGCGAGTATTCTTTGACCCCAAAGGGCAAAGCCTTGCTCCCGGCCATGCTGGCCCTGGCGCAGTGGTCCGACAAGTGGGTCTTTGGTGAAGGCAACGAGCCCTATGTCGTGGTCGACGCCCTCAACCAGGCCCCTGTGCCGCCGCTCGAAGTGCGCGCGCAAGACGGCCGGAGGGTTGAATTGGAAGATCTCACCATTTTACCCGGCCCGGGATGCCCCAAGTCCGAGCCGTAGCCCTCGATCACAACCTACGACGACGCCGCAGCGCACCCAAAGAGACACTTTAAAACGCCCAACACACATTCCCGTCTCCAAACCCATAGACGATGGCTCCACTGCTTCGATAAGGAAGTCAGCCCATGACCCACAACACACCCGCCACGATCGCCGCCCCCGCCCATGCACAAGCGCTCTTTAGCCCCTTTGAGATCCGGGGCAAGGTCACGGCCCCAAACCGCATCCTGAAGTCGGCCTTGAGCGAGGTGCTGGCCAAAGACGGCGAGCACCTGCCCAATGAGAAACACTGCCGCCTATACAAGCGCTGGGCCGAGGGCGGCACGGGCATTCTGGTGACGGGGAACGTCATGATTGACCGCCGGGCGCTGGGCGAGCCGGGCAACGTGGTGCTGGAGGACGACCGGCACCTGGATCGGTTTGTGGCGTGGGCTGACGCGGTGCGCGCGGGCAACCCCAACACGCAGTTTTGGATGCAGATCAACCACCCGGGCAAGCAGACCCCCAAGTTCCTGACGCCCAACCCGGTGGCGCCCAGCGCCGTACCGCTTGGAAAGGGGCTCGACAAGGTCTTTGCGGTCCCCAGAGAGCTTCAGGCACAAGAAATCCAGGACATCATCCAGCGCTACGCCACCACCTCAAGGCTGGCCAAGGAGGCGGGCTGGGATGGGGTGCAGATCCACGGGGCGCACGGGTACCTCGTCAGTCAGTTCCTCTCTCCCCACCACAACCGCCGTGAAGACCAGTGGGGAGGCAGCACCGAGAACCGCCGCCGCTTTGCCCTGGAGGTCTACCGCGCCATCCGCGCCCAGGTCGGCGACGACTTTGTGATCTCCATCAAGATGAACAGCGCCGACTTTCAAAAGGGGGGCTTTGAGGGCGAAGAGGCCTACGGTCTGATCGACGCTCTGTCCAAAGAGGGCATCGACCACATCGAGATCTCGGGCGGCAACTACGAAAACCCGGCCATGACGGGCGCCAAACAGTCCACGCTTAAGCGCGAGGCCTACTTTTTGGACTTCGCCGCCGAGGCCCGCAAGCGCACCGAAGTCCCCATCGCCGTCACCGGCGGTTTTCGCTCCGTGGCCGCCATGGAGAGCGCCGTCTCCAGCGGCGCCACCGACTTTGTGGGCCTCGGCAGAGCCCTGACGCTGGACCCGGAGTTGCCCCAAAACGCGGCCCAAAGCCCCAACTACACCTGCGATGTTGGCCGCCCGACCACGGGCGTCAAGGCGCTGGACCAGGTCTTTATGCTGGCCGTGACCTACTACGAGACACAAATCAGCCGCATGGCCCAGGGGCTCGACCCCGACCCCAAGATGTCCGCCTGGAAGACCGTGTTTGGGTTGGCCAAAACACACGGCAAGGCCGCGTTTAAGAAGCGCAGAGCCTGATACCAAATTGCAGACGTCCGACTCACTTTGGGACGGCCCTAACGGCGCCAGGAACCACGGAACTCGCTTGCGGTGGCGATGCCACAGCTTCGCTCGTCCCGAGGTCCCTGCCATCCGTTATTGCTCGCCCCAAAGCAAGCCTTTCGTCTCCATTTTGGTATGAGCAAGCCCCACAAGTGGCCAACGGCACGCGCCATCACCACCGGGCGCGCTGCGTTCGCGGCCAGTCAAAGCTTTGGCAAGCTCAGAAGTTGATGTGGCGGATTGATTTGGGCCAGGGGTCTTCAAAGTCTTCGCCGTTTTGCCAGGCGGCGATCTCCTCATCGGTGCAAAGCGCCTGCATCAAAGACGCATGAAAGGCCCTGCACGCGGCCTCCTCGCCGATGAGCGTCAACTCGTTGCAGCGGTCTCCAAAGATGGGGTGTTGCGAGGCGAGCTTGGCTTTGAGGTGCTCGATCTCTTCGGGCAGGAGGTTTTCATCGCGGTCGAGGGCGGCATCGGTCAACCAGAAGCCCCGGATCTCCAGATCAATCTGGCTGCCGGACTGTTGCCAGAGCAAAACATGCTCTGGACGTGACGCCAGCCACAAGAACCCTTTGGTGCGGTAGAGCCCCGTGCCCAGTTGATGTTGGCAGGCGTCATAGAGGCGCTGTGGGTGGAAGGGCCGCTCGTCGCGCAGGACTAACGACGACATGCCGACGGCGGTGGGCGTGTCGCGATCGAGGCCAAACTGCTTGGCCTTGGCCTTCATCTGCGCAAGGTTCGGCGGCAGAGTCTTCTCAAGCTGGGGCAGGAGCAGGCCTGCGTGGGCCGAGAGTCCGACCGTCACGCCGGGCTGGAGCATTTGCAGGATGCTGACCTGGAAGTCCACGACGTCCTGAGGAAGCGTGTCGACCTTGGTGAGGATGATCACGCTGGCAAAGAGGATTTGTTCGGCCAGGATCTCGGCGGCGCGTTGAAGCGCAGCGTCGGCCCCCGGAGAGACGTCGCCGGTAAAGACGCGGCCATCGGCAAAATCCCGGTGAAGGTTCAGCGCGTCCACGGTCACGATGAAGTGCCGCAGGAAAAACCGGCGGTTTTGCGTCAGCGCCGCGATCAAGGGCCAGGGTCGCGCCGCGCCAGTGCTCTCACACAAGACCACGGGGGGGCTCGGTTTGAGCGTCAGGATGTCTTTGAGGGCCTGACCGGCCGAGCTGTGGAGTTTGTCGCGCGCGTGGACGCCGTGCAAAGCCGCCACGCGGCCCTCCAACCGACCATGGATGGGCGTGGACTCTTCTCCGGCCAGAAGCTCGGCGTCGAGACCAAAATCGCTGAAATCATGCACGATCATGGCCGCATCTTTGAGCGACTCTTCCTGCAACCAGCGGCGCAGCAGCGTGGTCTTGCCCGACCCCAGAAAACCGCACACGGCGGCGATGGGGATTGGGTGCTTTTTGGTGCTCTTCTTTTTCTTTGTTGGCCTTGGCATCAACAGATCCTGAGGAAGTTCGCAGGGTGTGCGTAAATGACTTGTTCGGGCAGCGTCAAGCAGCGACAAAATGCTTTGACCGCGCAGATCGTCAATCATGGCCGCGCTAGGTTCTGTCTGACAATTGGAACCAAGCTCCGGCGAGGCCGATGGTGTCGAGGTCGAGGAGG
>CAKZKQ010000282.1 GCA_937123825.1 uncultured Pseudomonadota bacterium | reverse complement strand
CAAAATGGGCACTCCAAGGCCTTGGAGTGCCCATTTTGACGTTTCAATGCCCTCACCTGCGCCAATACCAGAGGTGTTTTAAGCCCTCAAAGGTCCTTGGGCTCGCCCGCCGCAGCAGGGTTTGACGGCTTGAACCCTACGCTCTCAGCCCTCAAACGCGCGCTTTGAGGCCTTCAGGCAAGAGCTTCGCCACGCGTGGCACACATACTGTGAGATTACGACTCCTGGGGAGGTTCATCCAACTCAGGCTCCGGCGGCTCATCATCGTCGGTGAAGGTGTTTCTGGAGCGATTGATAAAGAATGAATCGACCCAGCGCTGGGCGTTGACCCCCCTGGGGGCCAAGCGCAAGAGTTCGGCAAAGATCCCCACGCGCACCGCGTTGGCGGACTCTTTCCAGGCCTCGGCCCGGATGTTGTGCTCCAGGCGGCCTTGTTCGGCCGCGACCTCTTCATCAAGCACCTGTCGTCCCCGCTCGATGTGTCCTTGGAGGGCTTCGGTATGGGCGGCGCGGAAAGATTCAGAGTAGATGGACAGTGACAGGGTTTGGATAAGCCGCTCGGCGACATCCAGTTGACGGCGCAGCGCATAACGAATGACGCTGCTCAACGGCGAAGGAAAAAGCGAACGAAAGATCGGCGCCTTTCGATCCTGAAGTGTCAACCCAAGCGCCGCCGAGTGAAGTGAGCGGATGGCGTGATCCACCCCCCATCAGCGATCTTCTTGCGGGCCCGAGACTGAAGACGCGCCCGGCGGCTCATCAAATCCCCCTGAAAGACCGCTTCAAAACCCTCCAGATGCTCCGTCACAGCCGGTGCAAGCGCCGCCGTGCGCTCGTCGGCCAGCACCGCTGCCTCCAAAAACACCAGGTCGTCCCAAAAGACCAACAAAGCACGCTGCGTCGAAATGATCTGCATTGAATCCCTCCTCTCCAGTAAAGACCGCATCGGCAGCGTCAAAAGGCCCCGGTGAGGGTTCATACCCCCAAAAGTTGCCTCCATCGCGTCCACCGCTCACAGCACAAGTTTTGCCTTCAACACCAAGAAATGAACATCAACAAAGCCATAAAGTCAATAGGGACAGGTCAGAACAAAGATATCTCGCCAGACTTCTCCCTAGGGACGAAGGCATCACATGTGCCCCTGCGACTGTATTGATGGTTAAGAAGTATTGAGGGGCAGAGAGGCCGTAATACGGGACAGATGCCCCCCCCCAAAGTCATCGCAGTCAATTCAGGTTCGATGTACGATGATGACCGGTAGCCACAAATCTCCTTGGAGGTACAGCTCTATCCCGTCATGTCCGCCTCCTACACCCTGATTTTCCTCAACCGTCAGCACATGGTTCCGTCAAAACACCAACAAAATAATAAGAAATCGCACCAATAAGGGTTGACCTGCTAATAAACCATGACCATAATGAATCAGTCACTCACCAAACTACTCACTGCACGTGAATGATTTTGTCACAAATCAAGACCAATGGTTCTTAGAGTAGGACATGTTTGGATTAGAACAGAGTGAGTTTAGATTGACGCCGAGTTAACTCCGCCACAGGCGACGTGGATGGAGTCAAGGAAGGTATCAACCTACAAGAGCCCCGTTCTACTTCGCCAGACCCAATCACCACATAGAAGCCCCGAGGAAAAACATTGAAACCTGTCAAATTATCCATCTTAATACCAATCTTAATGGCATGTGTTTTCATGCACAAAGCATCAGATGCATACACCATCCCAAACGAATGTATTGATGCCAACTGGGCACTAAATGGAGGCAATGGTGTTTGGCCAGTCTTGAACGTCGAAGACAATGATACAATATGGATATACATAGAGGATGACTTTGCAAGTGAAGTACAGAGTTGCACTCCGCAAAACGATTCTCAAATCAATGAAAATATGGCTCGGGCAGTAATATTAAGCGCCGCAGAAACATGGAACATGGAATCCAGAGGCGTAAACTTTAGATACGGAGGAACATTTCCAGCATCTGACAATGAGCGCGGGTTAGGCATTTGCAACATTCCAGCAAATGAACCCGCGGTCTTTGTTGTTTTTAACAAAGGATGCGCTCTTATGCCAGACAACGTAACATGTGCAACTGCAAGGGCAAGAGTAAGAGAAAGCATATGTGACCAACCAATCAACAAAACCCGTTTTATAGTTCAGGTTTTTGGTGATTTTGACGGTGCAGCAACACCACTCGGTGTGGACCAAATAAATTGTGATGGAGTTAACAATAGAGCATGGACACTGGGATTTGGAAATCTTGGCGTTGCTCAAAACGCAGACATGCAAGAGACACTTACTCACGAATTTGGGCACATCTTGGATCTAGGTCACCTTAGCTCCACAGATGGCGATGTATCAGTGATGGGAGTTGGAGCCAATGGTGTCCTAACAAGGCATGTTTATCCATTTGATCAAGAATGTTTGCCTGTTGAATCTAACATTCGGGAAATCGACTACGGATACGCTGGTTATTCCGATTACTCAGGTACAGCTGATAGTGGTTCATGGGGGTCCATTAATGATGTTTTTCTAAATACAGACCAGCAGATGATTTCGTCAGGCCACTTACGAAGTATCACTGGCCTTGAGTATTACGGAAGATATGAATCTGACACCTTGAGATACGGAACAGTTGGAAATAGTTCAAACCTAAGCTTCAGTAGCACGAGTTTTCCGAGTGCGCTCGTTAGAAACCTGAACAGCTACCCGATACTATACTCTCCCAAAGAGCAGACTGCCTCTTCATATAACAGGGCTATAAGAATAAACTTCACATCCACAGACGAAAACGACATCCCGCCAAGGTCTAGATATTTTAGATCCGGTAATTTTTTTAGTACAGGTGAGGTGGGTACATTTGCTTCCTGCAATAGATTTTTGACAAATCCATGCTCAAGCATAGTCTCTCCGATCGAAAGTCACCTCCCGATGACTACAACTTGGAACGATGACGAAAATATAACCATCTTTGCTCATGTGAACACTGACCGAACAGATCCCAACCAAGGCTCTATATCCATTCACCCTGGCTTTCACAATGACACAAGCACAAATATACTGAGATCTCCTGCGATTGTAACTGCCAATGCTCCAGACAATTACAATACTCCACCATATTCATACCAAGGAATAACAGAGAGTCCTGTTGGCTTGGCATGTGCTCCAAACAGAAGTGAGTACAATCATAATTGCCTTGTAGCCTGGAGAGATATCGGTGTCCCTGTGGGAAGAATACTATACCGATATTTTAATGTAGAATGCAGTGGCAATCTTTGTGATGTCAATTTTCACGGAACCACATATGCAAGAGGCATTGAAGGCTCTGCAGCTACAAGCACTGTCGGAGGCATATCGGCAGCTTGGTTTGATGGTCGTTTCTGGATGACATGGAAATCGTATGATGGGACAGTCAGGGTATTTTACAATGATGGCGGAAGTGTAGGAGGGAGCAGGACTGCCTGGAAAGAAGAAACTTCTTTTAACACAGAGAGAACAAGCCACACTCCTTCATTTTTTTACATCCCTGAGAAAACAAAACGTTCAGGCCTAATCTGGTCTTACTGACAAACGGAGAACACAATGAAATCATCAATCAAACCATTCAAAAACGCCAACATCACCGCTGTTCATGTGGTTCTTTTGGCGCTTGCATTGCTCTTGGGCTGCAATGAAGAACAAAACCAAACCCAGGACACAGAAACTGGAGCTGAAAATGTCTTGCTTGATGAAGAATTCTGCAGGCAATCACCCCACGAGTGCGTGTTACCGAACGATTTTTCAAACATAGATGGTGGATTGAAGTATTTTCTTCGAGGAACCGCAGAACATGGAGATGAAGAGATTTGTGATGGCTCTACATTCACAACATGCAATCTTGCTAAAAATGCAGACTTGCTGGCTTATGTAAGACTCAATAAAGAGTATGAGTCTCCCTGCGGCTCAGACAGTAAGTATGGCGCATCAACAGCAAAGCTAGATCTTGATGTCCTTGCAGTATTTGGTACGCAAGCCATTCCTCACAAGAGAGAAATCTATTACCCAACGGCCACAGCAGGAAGGCCAATGATCAACCTTAGAGGACACAAGTGGCTTGTTGGAATCAGAATCTATAATGGCGATTGGTTTGTAGTCTCTGACATTCCCGCAGGCGATCTCAATCAAGAAGATCACTACTTTTGGGATCGCAACAGAGAAAGCTGCACCGAGGTCCTGATCCCATCCAGTCCAGAGCAGATACAAGAAGACTTTGTACAGCATCTACAAAACACAACGATGCATGAATGTGGGGAACGGATGAGCGATGAACAGTTTGCGTTTTTCAATCAATTTGATGAAAAATGCGTCAACTCAGAAATCATAACAGAAGACGTTGACGACCCTTGCAGTTCCGCCGACCCTCCTCTTTGCTGCATCGACGACGCCATTGAATGTGAATAGAACACGTCGCCCGAAAGCCAACACCAGTCAGGCTAATGGCTCCATCGACGTCTCTTCATACCGCTGCCGTTGGCAGGCCATCAGGGCGCAGTGTATCCTCTAAGGTGTGGCATTCAGGTTCACCACAGAGGAGGCTCAATGAGCGAACACAAAGATCGGTTGCCAAAACTGGGCGGACTCGAGCGCAACCTCAAGCGATTTCAGGTCGGGGCCAGCAACGCCCTGGAGCTGCTGCAACGCGGCCGACTGACCGCGCCCTACCACGCCGACTTTGAAGTCGCCGGACAGTGCCGCTTTGCCAAGCTGCGCCACTACCACAGCACACTGGCGCTGGGCGCCTCCGCCGTGCGCGAACCGCTCCTGCTGGTCCCCCCGCTGATGGTCACCTCCGAGATCTACGACATCTCGCCCGAACTCAGCGCCGTCTCCTGGCTCTCCAGCCAGGGCCTGGACGTGTGGTGCGTCGACTTTGGCAAGCCCGAGACCGAGGAAGGCGGCCTGGATCGCAGCCTGGCCGACCACATCCTGGCCGTCGATGAGGCCATCACGCACATCCACCAGACCACGGGCCGCTCGGTGCACGTGGCGGGCTACTCCCAGGGCGGCATGTTTGCCTATCAGGCCGCCGCCTACCGGCGCAGCAAGAACGTCGGCTCGGTCATCACCTTTGGCAGCCCCGTCAACATCTGGCGCAACCTCCCTGTGAAAGTCAAAGAAGACCTCACCGAGCGCGTCCTGGACGTGGCCAGCAAGGCGCTGGCCAAACCCCTGGAGCAAATCCAGGGCCTGCCCGGTGCCATCACCAGCGGCGGCTTCAAGGTCTTCAACGCCCGCAAAGAGCTGCGACAAGTCGTGGGGCTCTTTGGCTTGCTCCACGACCGAGAGGCACTCAAAAAGCGCGAACCCAAGCGGCGATTCCTCGGCGGCGAAGGCTTTGTGGCCTGGCCAGGACCGGCGTTTCGAGAGTTTGTGGACCAGATGGTCGTTCAAAACAGGCTCTCATCGGGCGGTCTGGTGGTCGAGGGACGCGCTGTCTCTTTGGCCGACCTGACCTGCCCCATCCTCTATTTTGTGGGCAGCCGGGACGATCTGGCGCGCCCCGCCGCTGTGCGCGCCATCGCCCAGGCCGCCCCCAGCGCCCAGCTCCATGAGCAAACCATCGAAGCGGGCCACTTTGGGCTCGTCGTCGGCTCCAAGGCCATGGGTCAGGTCTGGCCCTCGGTGCACACCTGGATCCGTTGGCGCAGCGGCCAAACCACCAGGCCCGAGTTTTTGGACGCCCCAGCAAACACAAAGCCCCAAACCCACACCGCCCGCACTGGCCTCCTCTACGACGTGGCCACCGACATGATCGACGGCCTCTGGCACAAGCTCGGAGACGTCAGCGGCGAAGTCACGCAGGTCATCGACGCCATGCGCTGGCAGCTGCCCCGGTTGGCCGAGTTGGAGCACCTCAGCGACGACTCTCCGGTCAGCATCGGGCGCGCGCTGGCCCAGCAGGCCCAGACCATCGGGCAGGAACCGTTTTTCTTGTGGCGCGGCCACGTCTTCACCTACAGCCAGGCCGACGCCAGGGTCAATCAGGTCCTGACGGCGCTGGTCGAGTTGGGCGTCAAACCCGGCAGCCACGTGGGGGTCTTTATGGACAACCACCCCGACTACCTGACGGCGGTGGCGGCCATCAACCGCCTTGGCGCGGTGTCGGTGCTGGTCAACGCGGGCATGCGCGGGGCCTCGCTCCAGCAGGCGCTGAAGGTCGGCGAGGTGGAGTCGCTTTTGGTGGATGACCAGCACGCACGCAGCGCCCGAGAGGCGTTTGACGGGGACTTGGTGATGTGTCTGGCCCACCAGCGCCAGGACGAAGCCAGCTTGCCCTCAGGGGTGATTGACCTTGAGGAGCGGCTCGACCTTGAAGTCACCCAGCCACCCGAAGGGTTGGAGGCCAACCCGGGGTTGGGTTCGGAGCTGGCCATGTTGATGTTCACCTCGGGGACCACGGGGCTGCCCAAAGCGGCGCGGATCACCAACCGGCGCTGGGCGGCGGCGGCGCTGGGCGCGGCGGCGGCGTGCCGTTTGACGGCCAGAGACACGGTCTACTGCTGCCTGCCGCTGCACCACGCTACCGGCATGCTGGTGGCCGTCGGCGGCGCCCTTGTTGGGGGTGCGCGGCTGGCGCTGGCGCCAAAGTTTTCGGCCAGCGCGTTCTGGCAGGATGTCCACAGAAATGGCGTCACGGTGGTCTTTTATGTCGGCGAGCTTTGCCGTTATCTG
>CAKZKQ010000281.1 GCA_937123825.1 uncultured Pseudomonadota bacterium | reverse complement strand
AACCCCTGGCCCACATCGCGCAACACCAGCGCCGTGCGCTCAAGCTCGGCATCTCCCGCGCGGATCACAAAGGGGTGCTCACCGGTCTCCTCTGGCGTCAACACAAAGCGATACTGGTTGCCCCCAAGGGCCTCGACGTCCCCCACAACGCCTCGCTGCGCCGCCACCGCGGGCACCACGCCCTCCAAAGGCACACCCTCGGCGCTGAGCGTCACCGTCAACACAACCGGCGACAACCCCGCAGTGCGCTCGCGCTCGACCTCCAACCCGATCGACACCGAGGCCTCTGGCACATCTGGCTCGTCCGGTACATCTGACCCATCCGGCACGTCAGACTCACCGTCCAAAACGTCCATATCCGCCGCGACACCCGGCCCGTCCCCAGCATCCTCGCCGCAGCCCGGTGCCACCATGGCCAATAGCAACACAACAAAGAGAACTTGCGTTTCTTTAATCATTCAACCTGATCTTATATCCCTTCCCCAATGTCCTTTAAAACCTGTGGTCAATGACATCATAACGGCTCCACAAGACACAGCGCAAAGACCTCAGAAATCCCTTTAAAACAGGTCCGCAGCACCGCAAACCCCATGCGCACTTCATGCGACCATAGTCCTGGAAATCGCCTCTCACATCATCTATGCTCAATGCGTGTGTGTTGGCGCAAAATCACACCCAGGGTCAATCGGTGAACAAACCCATCAAGGCTGTCATAACCTTATGTTTGATGCTTTTGCCTCAGGTCGCGTGCAGCAACCTTGTGGAGCCAGGGATTGTCCCTGCGCCTGTGTTTGAACAAGAGCCCAACAACGCACCGAACCCCAACAACAGACCCCCTGCCAATAACGAACCAGCCCCCAACAACGACCCTCAGTGCGTCCAGGATGAGGACTGCACCGCAGCGCCACAAAGCTGCCAGCGCACGGCATGCCAGAACGGTCAATGCGTCCCGATATCCATGCCTGAAGGGACGCTCTGCGGTGGCGAAGGCACTTGCCAGGTACAAACCTGCGACGGAAACGGCGCCTGCAACGGCGAACCCGATGACACAGCGTGCGACAACGGCCTTTTTTGCGACGGCGAGGAGCAGTGCGCGCCCCTTTCTCCCCTCGCTGATCCTTCAGGCTGCATCTCTGGCCTCCCCCCAGTGACCGACGACGGCATTGATTGCACTGTGGATGAGTGCCAGGAGTCTTTGGGCAGCGTCATCCACGACGCCAGCGGGTGCGAATGCCAACAAGACGAGGATTGCCAGCCCTCGGTCTGCGCCATGACCGTGTGCCAGGACAACCAATGCGTTGCGACCGCGCTGCCGGCCAACACCCCTTGCGATGATGGCATCGCCTGCACACAAGACAATGTCTGCGATGGCGCCCAGCAATGCACGGGAGTCCCCATCAACACCGTCTGCCCAGGTCCCGAAGACCTCTGCGCTCAATCCTCGCAGTGTCTGCCCATGGACGCCCGCGCTGACATCAACGGCTGCGTTGCCCCGGCCAACACCCAGGACTGCAGCGCCGAAGACGCCCCAGTCTTCTGGCTGGACGCCGCCGATGGCATCTCCACGGCCATTGAACGCCAACGCCACAGCCTTCAGGGCAGCCTCCCACAACAATATGGTGGTGACATCCCCATCGCCAGGGGCATGTCCGCGACCCCACGCACAGGCACCATCTACATCTACAACATCCCCTTTGAGGGCGCCTACAACCAAGCCCCCGCCGTGACCCTGGACAGCGCCCAGAGCAACAACCAATTCGGGGACACCTTTGAGGTCACGCCCCAAAACGTCACCCCCCAGGGCTTTGAGTTGCACGTCTACCGCACCGACCGGCCCGGAGACGGCTTTGGCAAAGGGCCAGACCTGGTCTCCTGGAGCACCGAGGAAGCGTGGCTTGTGCAATCGTGGGATGGGCGCACGTCAGACTCTCCACAAGCCACCCAACAAAACCCGCAGCGCCAACCCACACTCGTCTTTGATGAAGAACGCCCCGCTGTGCGCTTTCGCAATGACTGGCTGGACTTTCCCAGGCCCGTCCAAAACAACTTCAGCATCGTCGTTGTCTTTAAAAGCACCGACGAGCGCGACGCCAACCAGTGGTACAACTGCCCAGCGTTGGTGGGCGGAGAACTCAACGGTGGCCCCGCCGACATGGGGCTCGTCATGTGCGGCGGACAGGTGGCCTGGGGCGCCATCGACGGCGACTTTGATCTGATGACCGACGCCGACACACTCTACAACGACGGGCGCTTTCACATCCTGGTGCTGACTCGCCAGCAAAACACCGGTGCGCTGACGCTCTTTATGGACGGGCAAGAGCGCGCCTCGGGCATGGGCGTCCGAAACCAACTGGACGCCAACCCATTCTTGCGCCTGGCCAGGCACCCCACCGGCTCTGGACCGCTCAACGCCGACTACGCCGAAGTCATCTTCTACGACCGCGTCCTGAACAACGCCCAACGCACCCAGATCGAAGCCTACCTGAGGACCAAATGGGGCCTCTAACCCCTCCCACCTGACTTAAAGCCTTCCCAACCCCCCACAACAACACTATCTTTGGCCAACCTGCAGGA
The DNA here is from genome assembly GCA_937123825.1 of uncultured Pseudomonadota bacterium. GTDB lineage: Bacteria > Myxococcota_A > Bradymonadia > Bradymonadales > CAKZKQ01. The sequence goes on along the minus strand of CAKZKQ010000281.1, from coordinate 9,643 downwards.
TGGATCATCTCTTTGACGTGATGCATTTGAGGATGGTCTTCCATGAACCGCCACAACGCACTCATTTTTCTGATGCTCGGGCTTGGCGCGTGCGCCGCCAACAACACCACAACACCGCTCAGCATCGACCTCGAACCCGACACACCGCTGCCCGACCGGGTCAAAGCCTACATCGAGGCCTGCAACAATGAACGCCCAGAAGGCTGCTTGAGCGCCGCAGCCTACTTTGCCGACCGAAAAGAATGCGGCCTGAACACTGAGCAGCGCCCCTGCACTGCCCGATTCCTGACCCGCAAAGAAGACGACGAGGCCAGGGGCCTGGGCGGCATACAATACTTTGGGCCGGGTCGGGTGCGGCCACCGCGGGGCATCCCCGCTGAACTCAGACCCCTGGCAGAAAGAGACCAGGACGAGAGCGAACAAGAGGCCCGAAGGCGCCAGGAGGCCAAACAAAACGCCCTGCTCTACTATCAACAAGCCCACGCGCTCTACCAAAAGGCCTGCACGCAGCAAGAGGTCGAGGCATGCTTCATCCTGAGCGTCTTGCACGAAAAAGGTTGGGGCGTCCCCGCGGACGACGCCCAGTCGGCACACTTCACCCAAACGGGCGTCGACATCATGGAACAGCGGTGCCGCGCCAAGGATAAAACGGCCTGCGACAATTTGGCCGACATGTACAGATTTGGCCAACACGTCCGGCCAGACGCCAACCGCGAGCTGCTCTTCAACCACCTGACCTGCGGCGCCGGCGAGGACTACAAGTGCCGGACTTTGATGGGAGAGTACACCTCCATCAAACCCTTCTACACCGCCACGCTCAAACCGCTCAAAGACGACGAACTGCAGAGCCCTTTTGCTGCGCTCGGAAACCCCTTTGGCGGACCCGACCCAAGGCTCATCAAGGCCACGCAGCGGGCCTGCAAGAAGGGCAACGGCTTTGCGTGCCTTGAAGCCGGATACTTGCTCTTCCAAGAGCACCTCACCATTTCCGGGATGGAAGGGCTCTGGGGAGACGTCGGACTCGAAGACATCGAAGGCAACGGCGCTGAAAAGGCTAAAAAGGCCAAGAAGAAATCCCCACCTCCAAAGCCCAAACCCGAACCGCCCCGCGAGTGGGAGACGTACTTCAAAAAAGCGCTGCCTCGCCTCACAAAACGCTGCGCCCGCAAGGACCCCAAGGCCTGCTTCGCGGTGGCCACCATGCACATGCAAGGGCTCCTGCCAAGCCTCGATCACAAGCAGGCCGGCAAACACTACCAACGCGCTTGTGACATCGGCTCACAAGAGGCCTGCGTGAAAATGGGCATCGATTTCTTGCAGAAGCCCGACCAGCGCCACAAAGGCATGACCCTGCTAAGCGCAGCCTGCCAGGCACCAGAGCGCCTCGGGTGCGGCGTCCTGGGCGTGGTTCACCGCGCTGGACTCGGCGTCCCACAAAACAATGCCGAAGCCTGCCACCTTGAAACGCTCGCCTGCCAATCTGGACAAACGCACGTCTGCGACATCACCGAGCAAATGTGCTCAGCGGCCCCATAATCCAGCACACTCACCGGGGATCACAGAGGGGAACGCCACACACTTTCATTGATGGCCCTTGAGCACAATTGGACTGGATGACAATTGGTATGATGTCGTCTCGACCGGGGTTGACGGTCAAGGACTCAACGGGGCTGCAGTGGCGGCACAGGAGGTGTTGCTGAGGGTGTCCAGACCTTTGAGCAGGTTGGCCTGAGTGGCGGGGTGCCACAATATCCCCAAGAGCAAGAGCAGCGTCAGCATGAGCAAGGCCAGCCCGATGGCGATTTCTTTGTGTTCAAGACCGTTGTTGGTTTGTGAGCCCTGGGTTTCGGGTCCGTTGTGTGGTGCGGGGTTGGCAGCGTTTGACGGCAAAGGGGCCAGTTTATGGGTGATGTTGGGGGCGTTTTGAGCGCGCTTGCGGGTCTTTGGGTTCCAGATGCGCGTGTTCAAGGTGTCCATAAGCTCCATCGTGGGGAGCGACACAACAGGGCGGAGTTGTTGGGCGCCGCTGTAACCGTGGGAGATCATGACGCGGATGGGCTCATATCCACCGGCTTGCTGGGCCTGATGAAGGGCCTGGCTCAAGGTGGAGTCTTGCGTCATCGGGCGCGTCTCTTCAGCGCTCCAAACGACCTGCGTTTTGTGGCTGACGACTTCTGCGACCATGTTGTCGAGCAGCCCTTGAGTGATGGAGGAAGGGTTGCTGTCGCCGTAGAGGACACCAAATTCATCGGTGGTGCAAGAGGGGACGGTGAGTTCTGCGGTGGGCGTGGGGCGCGGCGAACTGTGGAAGGAGGACGTTTGGGCTGCCCTGCATTGCCCCTTTGGGGTGCGCGCTTTGGACAAAGCCGCACCGCTGCGCGTCTTGTATTCAGGCGCGCTGGTTGGCAATGTCGCCAGGGCGTCGGCCAGGAGGCGCTGAAGCGCGCCGGCGTTGGCGGGGCGCGCCGAAGGCTCTTTTTGCAGGCAGTGGTCGATCAGCGCACACAGTTCGCGCGGAAGGCCGGGGATCAGCTCGCTGGGCGGGATGTGCTGGTTGCACAAGGTCTTGATGCAGATGGCCTGGGGCGTTTCTGCGTCGAAGGGGACCTTTCCCGTGACGATTTCATAAAGCAGCACGCCCATGGACCAGACATCCGAGGCGGGGCTGATGTCCTTGGGAGAGGTGGCCTGCTCGGGGCTCATGTAGGTGGGTGTGCCGAGGGTAAAGCCAGCCTGGGTCATGCGTGCGCCGCGCAGTTCCCGGGCGATGCCAAAGTCGAGCAGTTTGACGCCCAACTCTCCGTTGGCCTTCTGGGTGATGAAGATGTTTTCGGGCTTGATGTCCCGGTGAATGATGTCTTTGTCGTGCGCCTCGGCCAGTGCGCCGAGCATTTGGCACATCAACCCAAGGGCCTGCTCCAGCGGCCGCGGCGCTTCATAAAGCCAGTCCCCAAGGGTCTGACCCTCCAGCAACTCCATGGCGTAATAGAAGGTGCCGTTGTCCTCGCCGGCGTCAAAGATGCGAATGACGCTCTGGTGTTTGATGGCGCACGCTGCGCGGATCTCGGTCAGGAAGCGCTCTACGCCGCCGACATGGCGTGCGACGTTGGGAAAGAGCACTTTGAGCGCCACGCGCTGGCCGGTCAGGCGATGGTGGGCAATGTAGATCTTGCCCATGCTCCCCGACGCCAGCAGGCGCTCCACTTCGTATCGGTCCCCATACATCGTGGGGTCTTGCTGTGACATATCTACAACCACTGGCCTTGGTGCGCGTCTGGCCATCCCCTTTACGGGTGGAGGCAAGCTCGGCGAGTGGATGCCTTGCGAGTTTGCCTTGGGGGTTGGCCGCAGGACCACACGGTGCCCTGCTTTGACTGTCCGCAACGCGGCTTTGCTGGTGGTGTTCACAATGGGATGGGCCTGCAGCGGAACTTTCCGCCTGGCACCCCATGATCTGGACCACAAATGGAACCCTCCGCCTCGCGCCGCAGCCATGTGAAGTGCCTTGGTGCTGTGGGGTTTATGCGCATTAAGCTGCTTGCCAATCCGCGTTAGCCCCAGAGTTCCTGATTTGGTTTACGGTGTTGGGTTCAGGACGGTTACATGTTGATTCCCTTTTTGTGATCCATCCTGTGTATGCCAGATCCCATCGTGATTGGAGTACCGCTGGGGCCTGACATCGTTACGACAATTTATTCAATAAGAAATAAATCAATTGGCGTCAATTGTATTGTGGACAATTTTATTTTTCGAGGTGTAATTTATGCTCTCCATGGATTGAAAGGGGTGGTGTGGATCTGATTGAGTGTGGGGTCTGTGAGTATGGGATGGAGCGTTTGGGTTCCAAAGGGGGGTGTGAGATGTCAACACAGGAAGCGCTGCGTGAGCGGTGGCGGCGGATGTGTGAGCAGCAGGCCGATGGGGTGCGTGTGGAGTACGCTGTGGGTTCCCGTCACCTTGAGGTGGTGTTGGAGGCCAACGGCGGTGCGTTGGTGCGTGAGTATGGGGGGCCGATTTACCAGATGGGGGCGATCTTCAACCGGCGCTCAGAGACGGTGCGGGCGTGGGAGACGCAGGTGGGGCCGGAGCTTCACCAGCGTGTGTTGGAGGCGGCTGTGGAGGCGAGTTTCCCGGTCGCCCGGCAGCAGCCCATGCTTTATCCCGGTGAGGTGATCCATCGGATGCGTTTGTATTGCGGGGATGAGTGGGCCGAGATGGGGTTGGTGGATCGCCTGCGGGATGCCCATCCGTTGCTCAAGGCGGTGGATGGTGAGTTGAGCCATTTGGGTTATCGGCTCTCTCAAGAGGGTGGGGTGGTGCCACAAGAGGTGCCCAACCCGGATTTGGCCGATTGGGAAGAGGGGGAAGGTGAGCCGGGCGTGAGGTGGCCGTTGCGGAAGCCGCTTTATCCGGCGGTGGCGGCGGTTTCTGAGGTTGCATCGGTGGCGGTGAGTCAGTCGCCGTCTCTGGGTGGTGGTGGCTTGTCGTCGGGGGCTTCGCAGGGGTCTCGTCTTGGGGCTGAAGAGCGCGACGGGGGGGCTGGGTTGCCGTCGTCCTTGCGAGGTTTTGGGGTGATGGGTTGTGTGTTGTTGGGGATCGTGGCGATGCTGTCGATGGCCAGCCTGATGGGGGTGGCCATCTGGGTTTTGGCGCGCTGAGGGATTTGCGCGGCGTGGGCCTGGATATGGTTTCAGGCGTCGAGCCGCTCTGACTGGGCGCTGCCGAGGTCGTCGGGGTTGTCTGCGGTGTGTGGGGCGGCGTTTGTGGGGCTGGCGCCCCGGTTGTTCCAGTGCCAGCGCAGCTCTTCGCCCAGACCGTAGAGGACGGGGACGACAAAGAGCGTGATCAGTTCGATGGCCATGCCGCCCAGCGATGGGATGGCCATGGGGACCATGACATCGGCGCCGCGGCCCTGGGATGTGATGACGGGCAGCAGGGCCAGCAGTGTCGTGGCGGTGGTCATCAGACAGGGGCGGACGCGTCGGTTGCCGGCTTCGCGCACGCGTTGTCGGATGTCGGCGATGGAGTCGGGCGGCGCATCTTCGAAGCGCGCCTTGAGGTAGGTGGCCATGACCACGCCGTCGTCGGTGGCGATGCCGACCAGCGCGATAAAGCCGACCCAGACCGCCACAGACATGTTGGTGGGGCCGATTTGAAAGAGCGTCCGTATGGGGTGTCCAAAGGCCTCAAAGTTCATAAACCAGGGTTGGTTGTAGAGCCACAAGAGGATGAAGCCCCCCGAGGTGGCCACGGCCACGCCGGTGTAGATGATGATCGTGGTGCCCACGCGGCGAAATTGCAGGTAGAGGAGCACGAAGATGAGCGCCAGGGCAGCGGGCACCAGAAGTTTGAGCCTGGATTCGCTGCGGAGCTGGTTTTCGTAGCTGCCGGTGAAGGCAAAGCTGACTCCGTCGGGCAAAACCAGGGTGCCTGCCGTCAGGTGTTGATCGAGCGTGCGTTTGGCGGTCTCGACGACGTCGGTTTCGGCGGCGCCGGGTTGTCGATCAAAGATGACGTAGCCGGTTAAGAAGGTGTCCTCGGCCTTGATGACCTGAGGGCCACGCACGTAGCGGATGGTGGCCAGTTGCTCCAGTGGGATGTGTTGTCCCGAGGGCGTGGTGACGGTGAGCCTGCGCAAGGCCTCGACCGAGCCACGTTCTTCGCGCATGTAGCGCACGCGGACAGGGTAGCGGGCGCGGCCTTCGACGGTTCGGGTCTGGGCGACGCCGCCGATGCCGATGGAGATGACCTCCTGAACGTCGTCCACGGTCAGCCCAAAGCGTCCGATGGCCACCCGGTCGATGTCGATCTCCAGGTAGGGCTTGCCCACGATCCGCTCGGCGAAGACGGTCTCTGGGCGGATGGAGGGGATTTGTTTCAGGAGGGCTTCGAGTTGGAGCCCGACGCGCTCAATGGTCTCCAGGTCGGGCCCGCGAATTTTCAGGCCCATCGGCGCCCTCATGCCGGTCTGGAGCATGACGATGCGCGTGTTGATGGGCATCAACTCGGGCGCCGAGGTCAGCCCCGGCAATGCCGCGGCGCGGGTGATCTCGTTCCAGATGTCGTGTGGGTTCTGAATGTGATCGCGCCATTGTCGCACGCGGGTCCCGTCGGGCTCGATCCGCCATTGGGGCTTGTAGGTCACGACGGTCTCAAACATCGACACCGGCGCCGGGTCCAAAGGGCTGTCGGCGCGCCCCAGCTTGCCCACCACTTTGTCCACCTCGGGGATCATCTTGATGGACGCGTCCATCTGCTGGAGCAGCTCCAGCGCCTGTCCAAAAGAGGCGTGCGGCATGGTCGTGGGCATGTAGAGGAACTCGCCCTCATCAAAGGGGGGCATGAACTCACGGCCCAGCCCAGGCATGGCCGCGCTCAGTCGGGCCATGGGGGCGGTGGCGCGCACGCTCTGGGGGAGCCAGCCAAAGAGGCGGTCAAAACCCAACCATGCAGCGGCGCCCGTGAGGATCAGCAAGGCTGGCACGAGCAAAAAGAGCGCTTTGTGCTCCAGCGCCATGGACAGCAGCCGGTCATAGAACCGCAAAAAGAGCATGAACGTGCCCATCAGTCCGCCGACCATGAGCACCACAAAGAGGAGGTTGCTGGCGAAGCTGTCGCCGTGCCCCAGCGGCATCCAGGCGTCGGTCAGGACGACGATCATGGCGCTGGCGGCGAAGAGGACTTCGAGCCATGTGGGCAGCGCCATGAGGTGCTTGGGGAGCCAGGGGGAGGCCAGGCGCAGCGCGCCGACCATGGTCACAAAGGCGCCCAGCGCCCAGGCCCCCTGCCAGACCACCAGCGTCAAACCCAGCCCGACCAGTACCCAATCGCGCAGGTGGACCGCGCGCAGCAATGAGCGCCGCGCGGTTTGCAGTGTGGTGGCGCCTTTGGCCAGCGTGTGGGCGCGGGGCCAGAAGATGAAGTGGGCCAGGGCAGGCAGCGCGGTGAGCGCAAAGAGGAGCGAGGCCAGCAACGCAAAGGTTTTGGTGTAGGCCAACGGGCGAAAGAGTTTGCCCTCGGCGGCCGTGAGGGCAAAAACCGGCAGGAAGCTGATGATGGTGGTGGCCACCGAGGTCAGCACGGCGGGGGCGACTTCGGCGGCGGCCTGTGTGACGATCCGCGCCCTGTCTGTTGGCGCTTGCTGGGTTGATGACGCCTCTTGCAGGCGCGCGGTGATGTTTTCTGCAAAGACGATCCCCATGTCGACCATGGTGCCGATGGCGATGGCGATGCCCGCCAGCGACATGACGTTGGCGTCCACGGCGCTGTACTTCATGGCCAGGAAGGTGGCCAGGACCGCCAGCGGGAGCATGGAGGAGATCAGGAGCGAAGCGCGCAGGTGCCGCAGCAGGAGCAGGACCACAATGATGGTGATCAGGATTTGCTGCCACAGGGCGGTGGTGAGCGTGGAGATGGTCTCCTGGATGAGCGTGGAGCGGTCGTAGAAGGGCACCAGGGTGATTTGGCTGGTGCGGCCATCTTCGAGCGTCTTGCGGGGCAGTCCGGGGGCGATTTGCTCGATGCGCGCCTGGACCCTCTTGATGACGTCCATGGGGTTGGCGCCAAAACGGGCCACGACGACGCCGCCGACGGTCTCGGCCCCGGCGTTGTCCAGGGCGCCTCGGCGCTCGGCGGGGCCAAGTCCGACGCGGGCCACGTCTTTGATGCGGATGGGGACGCCGACGCGTTGGTCAATGACGGTCTCTTCAATGTCCTGTACCGAGCCCAGCAGCCCCAGGCCCCGGATGAGGTATTCGACGTTGTTGATCTCGATGGTGCGGGCACCGATGTCGAGGTTGGAGCCTTTGATGGCGCGCGCGATCCGGGTCAGCGAGAGGCCATGGGCGCGCATGGCCTCTGGATCAACGTCGATCTGGTATTCCTGGACGTGTCCTCCGACGGAGGCGACCTCGGAGACGCCTGGGACGCCCTGGAGGGCGTGTCGCACGGTCCAGTCCTGGACACTGCGCAGCTCGTGCAGTCCCCAGCCGCCGACGACTTGTCCTGTGTCGGGGTTGCGGCCCTCGAGTGTGTACCAGAAGACCTGGCCCAGCGCCGTGGCGTCTGGGCCCAGCGTGGGTGAGGCGTCGGCGGGGAGGGTTTGCGGGGGCAGCGCCGAGAGTTTTTCCAGCACGCGAGAGCGAGACCAGTAGAACTCCACGTCGTCGTCAAAGATGACGTAGATGGTGGAGAACCCCATGACCGAGAAGCTGCGCACGGTCTTGACCCCCGGGATGCCCAGCAGCGCGGTGGTCAATGGGTAGGAGATCTGGTCTTCGATGTCTTTGGGCGAGCGCCCGGGCCAGCGCGTGAAGACGATCTGCTGGTTTTCTCCGATGTCGGGGATGGCGTCTACGGGGACAGGATCACGGGGCAGATCCAGGCCGTTCCACTCAAAGGGGGCGACGACCAGCGATGCGCCCATCAAGAGGGCCACCATGACCAGCACCACGAGCTTGTTGGTGACAAAGAACCCCAGCGCTCGCGTCCACAGGGCGTCCCGGTCGGGTTGTGGGCTCACGGGTTGCCTCCGTTGGGTTTGGAGGCGGGGGAGGATGACGGTTTTGAAGCGGGTGACGGGGCTGGGGCGCTGGTGGGTTTGGGGTTTGCGGGTTTTGACGCGGGTGCGCTCTTGGGTGACGACGCGGGGGCTGTGGTGGGTTTGGAGGTCGGGCGTGAGGTGGGCCGCACTGTGGGTTGGGGGGTTGGGGGTGTGGAGCGTGGGGAGGGCGCGGGTTGCGATGCGGGCGCGCTGCTGGGTGACGATGCGGGAGCCGTGGTGGGCATTGACGCGGGGTTTGAGGCGGGGGAGGAGGGTTTGAAGGCGCCGCCCGCCAGGGAGTCGCGGATTTCGCCGCATTGGAGCATTTCGGCGCCGAAGTAGGCGTTGTTGATGGTCGAGCCGCGCTGGAACCACTCGGCGCCCCGGTTGTTGAAGGCCATGGAGCAGTAGGCTTGCCGGATGGGTTGGTCCAGCGGGTTGCCAAAGGTTTCCAGCAGTCGTCCCATGCCGATGGTGAGTTGTTCAAAGGCGGCGCGGGCGTTGTCGATGCTGCTGGCGCGGGGGAAGTAGCGTCCGTGGATGGCCAGCGTGTGTTGAAGCGGGGTCCAGGCTTGTTGGGCGTCGGGGTTGTTGAGTTGGGCGGCAGAGGCTTTGGCCAGCAGGTGTTCGGTGTTCTGGCGAGCGGTGCCGAGGTCGTCGCTGGCCAGCGCTTCCTGGATGTCGAGGTAAGCCTCGATGATGGGGGCCAGGGTGGCGCGGTCGGCGCTGGAGAGTTGGACGATGCCATCAAAGGCGGCGGGGGTGTGGTCATCGGGGCGAGCCATGAGGCTGCGGCCTGCTTTGATCTGGAGATCGGCGTCGAGTTGAAAGGCGCCGTGTGTGACGACGCGCTCGGCGTACTCCAGCCCTGCGGTGACGGGGTAGAAGTCGCCGCGTCGGGTGCCGAGGCGGACTTCGCGGGCCTCGTAGGTGGGGTCCTGGGTGCCGGGCAGTTCGACGTAGACCAGCGAGCGGCGGCCGGAGAAGAGCACGGCGCTGACGGGGACCATCAATGAGGGCAGCGGCGCGTCGTCGGCGTTGGTGCCCATGATCGTGGCCTGGGCGTACATGCCGGGTTTGAGGTGTCCGTCGGTGTCGGGG
>CAKZKQ010000280.1 GCA_937123825.1 uncultured Pseudomonadota bacterium | reverse complement strand
GTATTGTAACCCCAGGTACTATTTCTGACGAAGCCTTACTACAAGAGCGCCAAGACAACTTACTAACCAGTGTTTGGCAAAATAAAAAAGGCCAATACGGTGTTGCGTATCTTGATATCAACTCTGGGCGCTTCAATGTTGTTGAAGTAAACACTGATGAAGCATTTAGCTCAACCCTACAACGCTTAGCCCCTGCTGAATTACTATATAGTGAACACTTTGAAAACACTCATTTAATTGAACATATTAAGGGAGCACGTCGTCGCCCAGATTGGGAGCGTCGGGCAGGGCGTAGAAGTACATCGCGCCCATGAGGATGAACATCACCACCGCAAAAAGCTCGTAGGGCATGCGCGTGCGGTAGAAGAAGTCGTCATCAAAGAAGCGCCCGCGGCTGCGCACGCGGATCTTGCTCTCGATGTCCTGGACAAAGTCGTCCGGGGCCACCTGGGAGGACAGGCCCTGGAGCGCGCCGAGCGTCTTTTGCAGCTCCAGCAGCTCCGCCTGCAGGCCCTCGTCGCTCTCCAGCTCCGCCTCCAACTCGATGCGCTCCTGCTCGGAGAGCTCGCCGTCGAGGTAGTCGCTCAGGCGCACCGCGTTGTCCACGGGGGTGCCGGTGTCATTTGTCGCCATAGGTCCGCCTCACTTTTTCTTTCAGAGCCACGCGCGCTCGGTGCAGCCGGCTCTTGACCGTGCCCAACTCCAGGCCCGTGATCGACACGATGTCCTGGTAGGGCAGGTTTTCGATGTCCCGCAAGATGATCAACACCCGGTGTTCTTCTTCCAATGATGCGATCGCCTTTTGCAAGACCGACTCCAGCTCCTTGCCCAGCGCCATGTTGTCTGGCCTGGGCACATGGGCCTGGAGCGATGAGTCGCTCAAAGCCCCTTCTGGGACATCTTCAAGCGCCGAAGTCCGTCCCCTGGCGCGACGCCCCAGGTACTTCATCCGGTTCTTGCACTGGTTGACCGCGATGCGAAACAACCAGGTCGAGAACTTGGCGTCACCCCGAAAGCTGTCGATGCTCTTGAAGACCGTAATAAAGACCTCCTGGGAGAGATCTTCGGCCTCCTGCGCGTCGCCGAGCATGCGATAGACGAGGTTGAAGACTTTGTCCTGATACTGCCTGACAAACCATCGGAACGCCTGCTCGTCGCGCTTCTTGAGCCGCTGTATAAGTTTCTTCTCTTGACTCGGTGTCATACAACGCGATCCTGGCGCCCTGACCGTTCAGAACTAGAGACAACGCCCATCGCGCCAGGTTCCCGGCAAATTGTCTTTGGGCATTATCAAGGGGTGTTGGACAGACCCTACAACAGTCTCGCCAGTCGCGCCAGACGGCGCTGGGCGGTGCGACCGGCCACGCGGGCCATTTCGACCTGGAGGTTGCGGGCGACGGCGGTGGGGGAGGCCAAAAGGCCGTTGAGGGCGTCGCGGCGCAGCGTCATCAGCGTCGCGTCGCTGGCCGCGCGGTAGCGCTGCCCTGGGGTCCCGCCCAGATAGAGGTCCTCGATGCCAAAAAGATCGCCGGGCGGCAGCAGCCACCGCCCCAGCACCTCATCATCGACCCAGACCATGCCCGCGATGATCAAAAAGCACCGCGCCCCCTCGGTGGGGTGATGCGGGACAATCTCATCGCCCTGGCGGACCTGAAGCTCCTGCATGATGTTGAGCAACATGTCCTGCTCGGAGCCCTTGGCGGCGCTCAGGAAGTCGATGTGGGTGTACATGGCTCACTCCTGCCTGGAGGTGCGGGTCAACGCGGCGCGTTGGATGATGTTGACCCGATCGAGCGCCCCCAACGACATGGCCATCATCAACCTGGCAAAGAGCGGGTCGCGCCGCGCGTTGGCTTTGGCAAAGTCGCTGCGGTCCAGCACCAGGAGCGTCAGATCCTCGGTGGCGCGCGTCTTGAGCTGGTGTTGGTCCTGGGCAATAAAGCCAATAAAGCCCACCAACGAACCTGGGCCAAACTCCATGACGTCGATGTCCCCGTGCGGGCCTGGGAGCGTGGCGCGGGCGCGGCCGTGGATGATCCAGGCCACCTCATCGGCAATCTGACCCCGGGCAAAGAGCACCTCGTCGCGAGGCACCAGACGCCGACTGCAACCCGCCAGGACAGTGCGACACTCGTCCGGCGTGAAGTCGTACATCAACCCGTAGGTCTTGATCTCCTTGATGATGCCATCGCTGAGGCTCATGGACACTCCCGGCGGCGATCAACGCACGTTGATCCCCAGCTCCTTCTTTAACTTTGCGACCACCTCAAAGTAGGTCTTGCGGTCCAGCGGCTTGTTGAGCACGTGGAACTCTTTGCGCACCAGCCCCACACACCCAAAACAAAAGGTGCAGTCCGAGCAGTTGCGGCTCATGATCACATACGACGACCCGGTGCAGTGGTTCGATTGCACACAGTACGAGCTGCGATGGCAGTCATTGCAGTCGTGGCAGTGGGTGCAGTTGGTGCACGATTTACAGTCCTGACAGTAGGTGCACTTATAACACACCGAGCAGTCCGAGCAGAACATGCACTCGGCACAACTGTCACAACGCTCGCAGCGGTAGGAGCCGGGGTTGTCAGAGGTCCCCGAGAAGCTGCGCTCCAGAGTGTTGAGCGCCTTGAGGAAGTCACGCTTGTTAAGCTGCATGGAATCCTGATGGGTTGTGGATGGAGGCAAAAAAGAGCTTCACCGGCAGGTTAAACCACGTCCGTGGCGATGACCAGAGGTTTTGTGCAGTATTGCACCTCTTCATTGCAATGTGACTCAAATGAGAACATAAGACAGCGCCCGGACACTCAAGGCACGTCATAGAACTTGAAGAGCTTGCCTTCATAGTTGCGAAACGTGACCCACCGGCCTTCACGCTTTTGAAAGTACTCCGGCAAGAGCGAGACCTTGCCGCCGCCGCCGGGCAAATCGACCACAAAGTGGGGCACAGCCATGCCCGAGACGTGCCCGCGCAGCCGGTCGATGATCTCAATGCCCTTCTCCAGCGGCGTGCGCAGGTGCGTGATCCCCTGGGCCATGTCGCACTGGAAGATGTAGTAGGGGCGGCAGCGGTGGCGCAGCAGCCAGCGGTTGAGCGTCTCAACACACTCCGGATCATCGTTGACGCCGCGCAGCAAGACCATCTGGTTGCCCAGCACGCACCCCGCGTCCGCCAACAAGCCCAGCGCCCTGGCGGCCTCGGGCGTGCACTCGCGCGGGTGGTTGAAGTGGGTGTGCACGTAGACCGGGCGGTGCTTGGAGAGGATCCTGGCCAACTCGGGCGTGATGCGCTGCGGCAGCGTCACCGGATTGCGGGTGCCAATCCGCACCAGATCCACGTGCTCGATCTCCAACAATCGCCCCAGGATCTCATCCAGGCGCTTGTCCGACAACGAGAGCGGATCACCGCCCGAGAGCAGCACGTCGCGCACCGCCGGGGTCGCGGCGATGTAGGCCAGCCCCGATTCAATCTGGTTGCGCGAGGCCGTGGTCGTCGGGTTGGAGACCTTGCGCTTGCGCGTGCAGTGGCGGCAGTACACCGGACAATGGTGGATCACATAGAAGAGCACCCGGTCCGGGTAGCGGTGCGTGATGCCCGGCACCGGCATGTGCGCCTCTTCCGCCAAAGGGTCCGCCAACTCAAACGCCTCATGCACCTCCAGCTCGCCCGGCTGCGGCACCGACTGCAATCGAATCGGGCACTGCGGGTCGTTTGGGTCGATCAAGGACGCGTAGTGCGGCGTAATGGACACCTGAAAGTGCTCGGCGCTGGCCTTGAAGGCGTGCCGCTCGTCCTCGGTCAGCCCAACGACCTCGGCAACCTCTTCAAGGCGCGTCAGGCGGTTTTGCTGCTGCCAGGTCCAATCGTTCCAGCGCGCGTCAGGGACGTCTTGCCAGCGGGCGGGGCGAGCGATGGGGAAGGTGGGGGCGGTGGTCATTGTGCTTGTGTTGTGGGGTGTGGTTGTCGGTGGTGGGAGGGCTGGCGGCCGCTCAAGGAGCGTAGGCGCAGCGCAAACCCACGTCGGTGCGGCGATCTTCGGCCTTGAGCCACAGGCGCCGGGTCATGCGAAGCTCCAGCGGGGTCGAGCGCCAGGAGCCGCCTCGGGCCGCCGGGGTCAGGTCGGGGCCATCTTCGGCGCCCTGGACCCACTCGGCCACGTTGCCAGCCATGTCGTAGATGCCATGGGGGCTGACCCCCTCAGGGTAGGAGCCCACCGGCGCCGTCTCCAAATGCCCATCCAGCTCACCGGCGATGCTAAAGCCCGCCATATCCCGCTCGCCCCAGTTGGTCAGCTTGGGGTTCCAGTTGGTGCCCCAGGGCAGGGTGTAGGCGTCTTTGCCGCGCGCGGCCTTCTCCCATTGGTCATGGGTGGGCAGTTGGCCGCCTGCCCACTTGCAATAGTCCTGGGCTTGCTGGCGATTGACGCAGACGACCGGCAGATCGGGTCTGAAAAGAGCCTGCGGGATGCGCCTGAAGGATGGGCGCGGGCTTTGAAGTGTGTAGTTCTTGCAGTCTTTGGCGTCGATGGCCTTGCAAGCGCCCGCATCGACGCACTTTTGCCAGTCGTCGTTGGTCACCTCGGCCACATCCAACTTAAAGGCCGCCACCTCCACCGTCTCCTGGGGAAGCTCGCCCTTGAGCGCAAAGTCCTCCTTGCACTCCGTCTCGGGGTCCTCGGCCACCTTTTTGCACCGCTGGCTGAACATCAGCCGGTAATCGTTGGCCAGACCGCGCAGATAAGTTCCCCCCGCAATCTCCACAGAACCCGTTGGCCGCGTGTAGTCCCCCGAGGTGGTCTGCCCGTCCTCATCGTCCATGGACAGGACCAGGGCCGCGCCAATGGCCACAAAGACCATCAGTCCAAAGAAGATGCCTACGAGCGCGCGTGTAGACAGACCCTGGCCAGGGCCTGAAACGGCGGGCACCGGGGCGGTGTTGAGCCGTGTTTCGGTCTGCGGCGGTGGTTCTGGGTCGATTTTGGGGGCTTCGGGGATGTTTTGGCGAGGTTTGAGGCCACCTTCAGGCAAGACCAGCGGCTGCGTGATGCGCGGCGTGGTGCTGGTGGGGGCTGTGCTTGTATCGGGACCTTTGATGGCTGGCAAACCCTCAACCAGAGTGTTCTTGCTGGTGCGCTTGCCAGAGTCGCCAGGCTCGGTTCGCATCTCGACTTGCAGCGGGTTGACGCTCGGCGGGTCGTTGTCGTCTTCCTGGAGCGCGTCGGTGCTGGGGCGGTTGCCTATGGAACCCAGCGCCAGGCTCAGATCCGAGAGTGCATCGACCTTGATGGTTCGCCTTGGGCCTTGCTCCTTGGCGTTGCCCTCATTTGCCCCTTTGTCGTCGCTGCTTTGGGCGTCTTTGCTCCCGTTTTCGGTTGCTGAGCCGCCCTCTTCGACGGTTTTGGCGCCAAGCTTGGGGGCCTCCACGTTGGTGATCCGCCCCTTGGCTTTTTGCTCGGCCTTGTCGTCCTTGGGGGCACCGTCGGGCTCGGTCTTGGGGACACCCGCCAGCGGCCGTCCGCAGCGCTCGCAGTAGTCGGCGCTGTCTTTGTTTTCAAAGCTGCATGTGGGGCAGGTGATCATGGCAGACCTCGGGTCGGTCACCCCCATGACATGTCCGGGGGCGTCGCGTGAGTCTGGTATCCATTACAACCGCCTGCTTTGCAAACCTGTTGGCATCGCGCAGACGGAAATGGCGTTGGAGATGGCATGTTGGTGAAGGACATCGGGTTGTGGAAGTGTAGAGTTGTCATCAATGATCCGATGGGTTTTGTGCGGCATGAGTGCGTGTCCTGTCGGCAGGGCAGTGAAGTTGATCGCCTGGGTTCTTGCGAGCTTGGGCAGGCTTGCATATCATCGCCCCATCTCTTATGGAGCCCGGCCAGGCGCTCGCGACGTGATGAGAGGCATCCTCTGAGCGCGGACTGTGTCGGGAAGTGACTTTGAAAGGACGGTAAAAGATGAAGCGACTTCTCCTGATCCTGGGGCTGAGCCTGGCTGTGGCTGGTGTCAGCGCGTGTGATGGTGGCGGTGGGGCCAAGGGCTCCGACAAGGCCAAAGCCCCCGCAGGCAGCGAAAAGAAAGCCGAAGGCGGCGACAAAAAAGCCGAAGGCGGTGACAAAAAGGCGCCTGCGGCCGAGAAGAAAGCCGAAGGCGGCGACAAAAAGGCCGAAGGCGGTGAGAAGAAGGCCGAAGGCGACAAGGGCGGCGAGCAGCCCCTGGCCAAGGCCGACGGCAAAGGTGGCCTGGTGGTCCAGTCCGAGCTTTACAAGATCAAGTTCACCGTGCCCGAAGGCTGGAAGGTCAACAAAGGACCGACCGGCATCACCACGGTCTCCCCCGACGACAAGCTGGTCGTCCTGATCGCTGGCTCCAAGAGCCAGGACGTCCTGGAGGCCTCCCTGCGTGACCTCAAGGCCAACGTCTCCTTCAAGGACGTCAAGGTCGAAAAACAGGGCGCCACTGTGGTCAACGGCCTCGCCGGCATCCGCGGCGAGGGTGATGTGACCATCATTGACGGCGACAAAGAGCTGCCTGTGCACTTCCTGGCCTTCCTGGCCAAGGTGGACGACAAGTCCGTCACCGCGCTCATCTACGCCGACAAAGCCACCTACGACGGCAACGTCGAGAAGATCGAGGGCATCCTCGACACCATCGAAAAAATGTGACATCCGCTCCAGCCCGGCGCGCCCGTGGTGCGCTGGTTTGAGCCGTCGATCCGGCTTTGATCGCGCGCGTTTGGCCCTTGTGCCAACGCGCGCGTTCTTGTTTGATGGACTTGTTTGGTGGCAAACGCGTTTGAACACATTCGCGCGCAGGGCATGGCCGCCCGCTTGCCGCAAACCCAACAACAGACATCCTGCGCGGCCCAAACGCAGCGGTGGTGGCGACGGCCACCGTTTGCACGGCGCCGCCCGACCCCAGAGCGCCATGCGTACTCCTCCCCACAGCATCGAAGCCGAAGCCTCGGTCCTGGGTGCCCTCCTGCTTGACCCCGAGGCCTTTGACGAGATCAACACCCACATCAAAGACGATGACTTCTACAAGGAATCTCACCGGCACATCTTTCGGTCCATGGCCAAGATCGCTGCCCGTCAGGACGTCATCGACATCGTGACGCTGGTCCAGCAGCTTCAGGACGAAGCCCAGATCGACGCCGCCGGTGGCATTGACTACGTCACCTCGCTCAGCTCCCGCGTCCCCACGGCGGCCAACATCGGCTTCTACGCCAACATCGTTCATAAGAAGTCGCTGCTGCGCAAAACGATCGGCATCGCCGCCGAGATCAGCGAGGAGTGCTACGGCGAGGTCGATGACGTCGAGTCTTTCCTGAACCGCTCTGAGGCCAAGCTGCTGAGCCTCTCTGAGGGCAAGAGCAACACGCGCGTTCAGAGCATCAAGGACATCGTCAAAGAGACCTACTACCAGATCGAGGCCCTCTACGAGCAAAGCGAGAAGATCACTGGTGTGCCCTCCGGGTTCATCGACCTTGACGACATGACCGCCGGCTGGCAGGGCTCTGACCTGATCATCATCGCTGCTCGCCCCGCCATGGGTAAAACGGCCTTTACGCTCAACATGGCCTGCAACGCGGCCGTGCGCTTTGATAAGAGCGTGCTCTTTTGCTCCCTGGAGATGAGCGCCAACCAGCTCGCCATGCGTCTGCTGGCCAGTGAGTCCCGCGTCGACGTCAGCCGCATCCGTACTGGCCAGCTTCAGGAGCACGAGTGGCGTCGCCTGATCTCGGGGACGGCCACGCTCTCCAAGTCGCGGATTTTCATTGATGACACGCCCGCCATCAGCCCCCAGGCGCTGCTCTCGCGCGCGCGGCGGCTTAAGGTCGAGCATGGCCTGGACATGATCATGGTCGATTATCTCCAGCTCATGACCAGCTCAAACCCCGCCATCACCAGCCGTGAGCAGGTCATCTCAGAGATCTCCCGTACGCTCAAACTCATCGCCAAGGAGCTCAACATCCCCGTCATCGCCCTGGCGCAGCTCAACCGTGGTGTTGAGAGCCGCGCCGACAAGCGCCCCATGCTCTCCGACCTTCGTGAGTCTGGCGCCATTGAGCAGGACGCTGACATCATCTCGTTTGTGTATCGCGACGAGTACTACAACGAAGACTCCGAGCAAAAAGGCGTCGCCGAGGTCATCATCGGCAAGCATCGTAGTGGCTCAACTGGCACTGTCTTCCTGCGCTTCTTCCCGCAGTTCACGCGCTTTGAGAACCTGGCCCGCGAGGATGAGGCAGAGGCCCCGTAGGGTTTCGGCCACCGCGAGCCCGTCACCAATGTCCCGAACCTCCCTCCCCATAAGCCTCGGCTCCATCCCAAAAGTTGAAGGTCACACCGCCGAGGTGTTCAAAGAGCCCATCGAACAGGTTCAAAGTCTCATTTGTGGGGTTGGGGATGGTGGGCTTGTCGAACGGCTCTGGAGCTTGTCGAGGCCGTGACATGGCCTGTCGAGCGATGGGAACGGCTTGTCAATCGAAGAACAAGCTTGATGACGGACTGGGAAGGCCCTTGTGGACGGGATGGAGGGCTTGGTAGGCGTTGGGATGTCTTGAGGGGCGCTTCGACAAGCTTCAAAACCGTTCGACAAGCTTCAAATGCGTTCGACAAGCTCCAGAGTCGTTCGACAAGGTCTGAAACCGCTCGACAAGCTTCAAAACCGTTCGACAAGCCCTTCTGGAGCTTTGACAATCCTTGGAAATGCTTCGGCAAGTTTCACATGCGTTCGACAAGTTCCAGAGCCGTTCGGCAGGCCATTTTTGTGTTTGGCGAGTTCCCTCTTGGGTTTTGATGGGCTTTGAGGGGGGGGGCGAGTTCCAGAGCCGTTCGACGAGCTTTGGCGCCCTTTGAGGAGGGCGGCTTGGGGTCGTCAAAGGACGGCTCGATGGGATGGGACTGGCGAGCGTTGGGTCAGGCAGGATCTAGGTCCTGTTGATGTAAGCTTTGCTTTGGGCGGATAGAGCGCCTGGGTTTTGGCGTGTTATCCGGCTTGTTCAGGTACTTGGAAGGGGAGCTGGGTGCGATATTGTCCTTCTATTGGAGGATAGCGCGCTCAAAGCCGCTCACTATCGTGCTCATGAGAGTGCGCTGTAAAAAAGGTTTGGCAAGTTGGCTTGAGGGCGATGCAGCCTTGAACCGCGCCGCCACTGGGTGTAGGCTTTCATGTGCACTAAAGACTTCTGACGGGTAGTCGACGGCACAATAACGCGCTGAGCTGTCCGCCCAATTACATGTTGTACTGCTTGTGGCATATCGGTGGTGGGGTTGTATTTCAGAAGCCGATGTGAAACACTATAGCGTCATTGGACAACCCCTTACCTGAGAGAACTCTAATGAGCAATGCTGATGAGCTAAGAAAGCTAAAAGAATTGAAGGATGAGGGCGTCCTCTCAGAAGAGGAGTTTCAGAGCGAAAAAGCTCGCATTCTTGCTGGTGAGGTGCCTCAAAAGAAAGAAGCGTCTGATGGATTGCTGATGTCCGATGTTTCTTCTGTTGACCCGCAAACACGCAACAAACTATTGCGCATCACGATTCTGTTAGCTCTGATGTTGGGGATCGGTTGGTTTGTGTATGACTATAAGAAGACCGAACAGATTAAGGAAGACGAGAAGGCAAAAGTACGTGCCGAAAAAATCAGAAAAATGAAGCGCAATTGCAATTCTCGAGACTTTTATATGCCATACGCCTTTGTATGTGCCGACAAAATGAGAGATGAATCAGCCTTTGGTTCATGTATCGAGCAGCAAATTGTCTCGGAGCATGGTGCTGTTTTTAAAGCAGCTTGTCCCCAAGGATTGGATGGCTTCGTCAAGTCACGGAGGTAGTTGAAGAATGTCGTCCGAAATCGCAGGGCAGTACAACACCTCGTTGCTACGGACTCGCCTCGACGTCCCAGTTCATCGGATGTAGACTTTGCTGACGGTAGCCAAAGAGGCGACGGACGTCGCAAGGTAGGCTCGCCGCAGAACTCGCAACCGTTACACTGCCATCTCAAGCCCGTAGAACCATGAGTATAAAACAAGTCGATATCAAGCTATTGTGGGGCCGTGCTGGAAGTACATGCTCGATATGCAGATGTCCATTAGCTGTTGACAAGGAGCATGCCTCAGAAACGGTTCATATTGGTGAACAAGCACACATAGTTGGCGAGAAAGAAACGGCGCCTCGTGGAGTTAGCACCCTTACTCTCGACGAACGAAACAGCTATTATAATTTGATTCTATTGTGCCCAACATGCCACACTAAAGTGGACAAAGATGAGATGAGTCACCCTGTCGAAAAACTACACATGCTCAAAAGCAAGCATGAAGATTGGGTTAAGACACGGCTCACTGAGGAGAGCGGTCTTACCGCAACTCCTTTGTTCATCACCAAGCCTGCAGAGGATGTTTGTTCATTCGTATTGCACAGCGCCGACATAGAAATGAAGGTTGCAAACTCAAATGGAGATGGGGTGCCCCATGTGTCGTTTAAGTTCAAAGCTACCGTCTATGCCGAACCCCGAATCAAGCCAACTATTTATATTCCAAAGGCAAACAGGTCTGCTGGCTTAGTGCTGACGATCGACGACGCCCCCCAAGTGATAGTTCCGTTCAATGAAGTATTGATGGGTCCAATCAAGCGACCCAACTACGCTGCTGGAATGGTGCGTTCAGGGTGGGGTGATGTTGCAGACTCATACACGATTAAATCGACGGGTACAGAGGTACTAATTACAGGTCCTGGGGCTATCAGTTGTTGGGGGGTTTTGAGCTATGATGGTGAGCCACTGAATCTACCTGATGAAGTTGGATTCGCCCTTCAGTTTGGAATGGCTCAATATGAACAACAAACGATCCTTTTAGATGTTCTGCATAGGTGCACAGATGAGCACCATGATGAGAAACACCAACACTGGCACTTCAAGTGGAACAGACAGGCAGTGTAACACCTCGTTGCTACGGACTCGCCTCGACACAACCACAGGTGTTAAAGACTTTTGGTGGGTGGTTGATGGCACAATAATGTGCTGCGCCGTCCGCTCAATTACATGTTACACTGCCTTGGGGCTCAATGCAGTCTATTGAGATGGAGAATTCTTTTGGGGCAGGTTGGTTTTGAGAGTCATTTGATGGCTGAGTTCATTATTGAGCCTCACCTTCAAGATGAATTTGACCTCGTAAATCTTGCAAGTCGAGCTGGAACTAAGTTATCGCCAGCGGCATCGAAGATTCTCTCGGCTATTATTGTGGCAAAGACAGGTGTGCCAATCCCTCCTGTAGTACTGGATGAACTGGGTAAGCATATCAGCAAACAACGCAGCACCATGCTCATTTTCAAGGGTATTGCTGACTTCTTGGCTTGGATGAGGTCGTCGCAGCAAAATTATGAGTCATGTTGCCGTAGTGCCATCAGCCATGCAGTGATCGGCTCACATGATTATGCTTTCGGAGCCCTGCGATTTGCAGCAAACATCAATGATGACTGGGCAAGGCATCATCATATCTACGGACTCATCCATGGTGTCAACGGGAACTACAACGAGGCCAGATACGAGCTTGAGCGAGCACTTGGAGCAGAGCCCTATCACGAAACACAGCTACGAATCCGTCTAGCCCTCGACGAACTTCCTCCATCGGCGTGAACCGTCCAAAACCGGTGGGGCAGTGTAACCCCTCGTTGCTACGGACTCGCTTGGACGTCTCAACTTCAAGGGGTATAGACTCCGCTCACGTCAGCAAGAGCGGCTGAAGGCGCATCAAGGTTGTCTCACCGCAGAACTCTCAACCGTTAAACCGACTAGAACGGAGCTCGTTTGGATTGGCACCGAGCCAAATCCGTCACAGACGACGTGGATGGGGTCGAAGAAGGTGTCAACCTACAAGTGCCCCGTTCTACCACCCAGGTAAACCATGAGAATAAAGCCACTGATATCAATAGCCGTCGTGACATTGTGCATTCAATCATGTTGCAAAGATGATGCTCCACCCACTAAACAGCCCCCTGTACCCACATCACAAATACAGCCCCCCTCTCCAAGCCTCCCCTCATTCAAGGTTGGAGAGTATGTTTACATCAACAAGCCAAGCGATGTTTCCAGTCCATTATTGGCCAATGGGGGGGGTGTAACCAAATGGATACAGCAAGAAAAAAACAAACACATCCAAGAGAACAACGACGCCATAGAAAACTTTAAAATCAACAATCAAAACAAACTAGCCAAACGAGGAACCAAAGCCAAAGTATT
>CAKZKQ010000279.1 GCA_937123825.1 uncultured Pseudomonadota bacterium | reverse complement strand
TGAAGGCGTCGATATCGACCATGGTGTCCTTTTTCAAGCGGGTGTGGATGTCGCGGGTGAGGTTGGCGGGCTTAAAGGCCCGGCCGGTGTGCTTGGGTCTGGTCACCGGCGGTACACAGACGGACATCTCAAAGGTGAGCGTGTCGCCCAGCGACTGGACAGAGATGAGTTGGGGCGTGTCCAACTCATGGATGGTGTTGAGGCGCTGAAGAAACTCGGCCACGTCCACAGGATCGGGGGCTTGACCGGTGATTTTGGCGCAAGGACCCGACACAATGGCCACCGAGGTCCACTCCAATCTGGTCGGGTCCCAGGACTTGTTCCACACCGACGGCTCGTAAGAGAGCACGGGGGCGTTGGAGACCCTGGCGTCACCAGGGGTCGTCAGCGCCAACCGCACCGAACCCATCAAATGGCCAAGCTGCAGCGGCGACACCCACACAGCAGGCGCGGCGGGCTTGGATTTGGTGGGCTGCTGGGCCCAGGCCACTGCGGCCACCAACGACATCAGCGCGATCACCGCACCGACAGCCATAAAACGTGTCTTCTTCATACTCACAAACCCTCTTTGGGTTGCCACGACGTCGACCAGACATCCTGCCAGGTGTGAACCGGGGTGTTGGGCCTGCCAGAACGGATTCCAGACGTTATCTGAAAACGGTGGGCCAGTCGATGAGCCCCCCACAAAGAGCCCACGGAAAGCAACCCACAACCTCCTTAATCAAAACCCCTTCATTTTGGCATCACTCAAGACCCACCGGGAGATTGTGCTCGGCGTAAATCACCAACTCAGGAGGAGAGACAAATGGTCTGACCGCAGCCTTGAACTCGATGGTTTTGCCGTTGCAAGCCCGATTGCAATCGCAAATCGCGCTCACCACCAATTCGCTGCCAGGATTGACGGTTGAGTGCTCAATCGAATAGCGACACCAGGTGTGCTTCGGGGCAAACCACAACGCCCTCCATGTTGGGTGTTCCCAGACACTGGGATCATTCTGACAACGGTTCCCAAGCTTTGAGCAGCATGGCTCGGCAGGGGTCGCAGGCACAGGCGCCAGAAACTCATCCAGCGAGCGCGGCGCCTCCTCAAACTCTTTGGCTTGCGCCAAAGCAAAGATCCCATCGGCAATGGCCCGCAGATCTCCCACGGCGGTGTGGTGAAAATCACAATGGTTGGAGTCCACCGCGCACACAACCGCGCGCAGCGAGCTGGAACACCCCGCAGATGGATACGACATCAATTTCACCACAGGCCATATCAACAAGACGAGGAGCAACCCCACCGAAACCGTCAACCACACCAGCAAAAGCCCACGGGAGCCC
This sequence comes from uncultured Pseudomonadota bacterium, assembly GCA_937123825.1. Taxonomy (GTDB): domain Bacteria; phylum Myxococcota_A; class Bradymonadia; order Bradymonadales; genus CAKZKQ01. The sequence goes on along the minus strand of CAKZKQ010000279.1, from coordinate 19,881 downwards.
GATTGTTGCATGACGAACACCTCCTCCTGACCACATCCAGACGCCAAGCGACCAGAACGCACGGTTTATGAGCAACGATGGCCGAAGTATGGAGGGTCAATGGTGCGGTGACGTGGAGAGGTTGTGGAGAAATTGTGGCGACGAAGACCAAGCCGCCGCCGTCACTCCAACTCGGCGTCCAGCCCAGAGGTTTGAAGGGGAGAATAGACCAGTTCCTGGCCGTCGCCCTTCTCCAAATCCCTCCAAAACCGCCCCGTCACCCCATCACAGTCCAGGTCGCAGACCGCCAGCATCCGCCAGCCAACACCTTCCGACAAACGCTCCACGGCATAGCGGCAATGCGTGTGCTTTGGGGCAAACTTCAGCGCCTTCCAGGTTGGGTGCGCCCAGACACTGCTGGGGTTGATGCACCGCCCCTCTGGATGCGAGCAGCAACTCCAAGCGGGGGTCAGGCCCACCGGCTCCACGATCGCGTCCAGCGTCTGGGGCATGCCTTGTGGATCCGGCGAGTCCGCCAAAACCACCGCACGATCGATCAAAACCCGCAGGTGTAACCAAGATGGAGGCTGGGGCAACGCATGCTTACAGCGGACGCTCCCTGTGCTCCAATAAAGCCGTGTGAGCCAAGGAGAGCGCTTGGCAAAAGAGCTATCGCCGATGGCCAAGACCCCCAAGACCCCCAAGGCCACCAACAACACCAACAGGCTCGCCAGAACCCAGGTCAACCATGTGCAGTGCGACGCTTTGTCTTGTTTCGACACGACCCCTCTCCATCTGAGTGCTTTGCAACGCGACCCGGCCAAGACCCGACAAGCACAGGCTCACCCCAAGCAAGGGAACAATGAGAGAGAGTATGAAGAACGGATGATGCAGCGCCGTGGAGAGATTGCGCAGAAATTGTGGCGGCGCTCACTCCAGCTCGGCGTCGGGGCTGGAGACCTGGTAGGGCTGGACCGTCAACTGGCCATCTTCATCCAACCCGATGTCGTGCCAGAACCGCCCGGTGACCCCATCGCAGTCCAAATCACACACCGCCAGCACTCGCCAGCCGACGCCGTCGGGGGCCCGCTCCACCGCATAGCGGCACCATGTCCGCCTGGGCGCAAACTTCAGCGCCCTCCATGTCGGGTGGTCCCAAACCCGGTCATCATTGACACACCGGCCCCTGGACTGGGCGCAACACGACTGCGCCGGGGTCAAACCCACCGGCTCAAAGAGCGTGTCGAGCGTCTGAGGCTCGCCATCAGCGCTCGGAGCCTCAAACAACACCACCACCCCGTCCACAATGGCGTGCAGGTGCTTCAAACTGGGGTGAGAGACCTCGCAGTAGGCCAGCCCAAGCGTGCACTCCACCTCAGTTTTGAGCGAGCCTGCCACGCTGGCAACGGAACGACCGCCGAACCCAAAGATCCAAAGCGCCATCGCTGTCACAATCAACGCCAGCGCCCCCATCAACGCCCAGGCCAAAGCAGGTTGGGGTGGTTCTTGGGTCCTTTGCATGGTCACAGGCTCCTTTGAGGCGCGGCAGCAGGCCGGGAAGGGCCGCTGCGCTCTCCAACCCGGCCCCTCCCATCAACGGGGTGGACCCAATATCGCCAACGGATGCTGTGGCAGCATGGAGAATGTGTGCAAAAATTGTGGATTTGGTGGGCGACCCAACCCGCAAGGCCGGTCGCCCGCTGCGCAAGTCCTCAGTGAAGAAACGTCAGGCCTGCGCATCAACCCCATCGGACAAGGGCCGACTCAGGGGTCTTCGGTGTCGGTCTCGAGCTCGCCTTCGACGCCTGCGGGATAGGCGAGCCGAGTGGCCGAAACCTGTGCTTCGACGACCGAGAAGAGGGTGCCTTCGCCGAAAATGGCGTAGTTTTCGACGTCGCCGCGCTCCAATTCCATGAAGCCGCTGTCGACCGGCACGTCGCCGATGGGCGTGATGATGGTGATCGGGTCGAGGAAGAACGTGGTCCCCGAGACGTAACCATTGGCGTGGTCGAGGTCAAAGTCGCCCGCGCGCTCCAGGATGGTGCCGCCCACGCGGCCGCCGGGGGCCTGGATGAAGGACGCCTCCACAGACTCGGTGCGGCCAAGCGCCGAGAGCGTCAGGCGCCAGCGCCCGGACACATCGACCTCGGGGAGTTGACCGGTGGTGAAGTCGTACTCGATCTCTTCGGGCAGGCTCTGACCCAGGATGCTGCTCAGGCCCGCCTTGATCCGCACGCGGTAGACGGTCTCCAGGTTCAGCGGGGATTCAGGCTCAAAGCGGGCGTTGCGTCCTTTGACAAACCACTGACCCGGCACCGTGGCCATGCGCCCGTCCTCCCCTTCCCCGAGCATCACAAAGCGGTCTTCCTGGCCTTCGAGCAAGACGCTGGAGAAGGTGATGGCGATGGGGGTCTCAAAGTGGACGTGCTCGCTATTCTGCAGCGGGCTGGTGCTGTTGAGGTAGAGCTGGTCGCCCGGGATCTCTTGCACAAAGCGCGTCACATCGGCGCGCGCCTGCTCGTCCAGCGCGCTGGCGCCGGTGAAGTCGATGGCAAAGTCGATCATCTCGCGCAACGTCGCCCACTGGCCTTGACGGCCCCAGGGCCCGGTGTCGTAGACGCCGATCAACGAGGGCACGTCGGTCATCAGCCCTTCGGTCTTGCCCTCGACCTGCTGGAGGTTGGTGAAGAGCGGGCCGGGGTGACAGCCGCCGCACCCGGCGCCCCCTTCGCCCACGCTGGCAAAGAAGAGCTCCTGGCCGCGCAGCGCCGCCTCGGTGTACTTGCCGCCGGGCTGCGTGTAGGGGTTGGGCGGCGCAGTGACCGACTGCATGTAGAGCGTCAGCCGGTTCATCTGCTCGCCGGTGGCCTCGGCGCCCACCAGCCGCAGCACTTCGCGGCTGAAGTCAAAGAGCGTCGGCAGGAAGCCGCCCCACAGAAACGGCCCCGACCCAGAGACGTTGCGGAAGGCCAGCGTGTTGACGTCCCCGTCGAGCAGGATGTTCCAGACCAGCCCGTCGGTCAGGCCGTCGATGTGGCAGTTGTTGCAGGAAAAGTCGTTGTTGCGCGAGAAGGCCGCGTCGTTGAACATCTTCTGGCCTTCTTTGACCTCTGACGGGGTGGGATCGTCGCCCACCTCAACGCTGATGGGCTCCTGGCCCAGCACGTTGTCCACCGGGACGGACCAGCTCTGCACCGCGTTGTCCAGCCAGGTGTAGGTCCACATCCGGTCCTGAGCAAAGACCAGACCGCGCGGGTCATGGCCCGTGCCAAGGCGGCCGCGCTCCTGGTAGGTCTCGGGGTCAAGGAGCAACACACCGCGCCCCGCCGAGAGGGTCACCATAAAGGTGCTCTGGTCGGGGGACATGGCCATCGAGAAGGGGCTGGCGGCAGAGGCCAACTCGTCCAGATTGATCTCCTGGGCGATCTGGTAGCGCGTCTCGGACTCGGGGTCGATGTCCACGATGGTCAAGCCGTGGTGGTGGGGCCTGGAGTTGGCCGCCACGCCGACCATGGTGTTGACGCTGTGGCTGGCGGCGACCACCAGCTTGGAGGGGTCGTCCTTGTCGAGCCACAACCCGCGCAAGATGGTGCCCGCACGGTGGATCCAGTCGCTGACCTCAAAGGTGGCGGTGTCGATCACCGCCACATCGCGGTCCAACTCGGGGTCAACGGGGTTGTCGGCCTGCGGCGGCCCCAGCGGGGTCTGGTTTGAGGACAGGAGGCTGGCCACAAAGAGGCGCTTGTTGGTGGGGTCAAACGCCATCGCGCGGGGCTCGCGCCCCACATCCACGGTGTCGATGACCTGGCGGGCATTCAAATCAACGCGCGCCACGGCGTTCTGGCCGCTGAGCGCCACATAAGCCAGCGGACGCTCCGGGTCCGTGGTGTCGAGCACCAACCCCGTGGGCTCATCACCCACATGGATGGCGTCGGTGAGCTTGCGCGTCTCCAGATCGAGCCACCCCAGGCTGTCGCGCCCCGTCTGGGACACCAGGAGCACGCCTTCGGCGGGCCAATGCACCACAGCCGTCGGCCAGGAGCCGACCGGGACCAGCTCCTGCGCCTGAGCACCGTCGGGGCCGAGCGTGAGCCGATGGACCGCGTTGGACGGCGGGCTGGCGACCCAGAGCTCGTCCTCGGCGGTCAGCGCCAGAGGCGACGCGGGGGTGTAGTTGAAGTTCAGAAAGGTGTCTTCGTTGAGGTAATCGGCTCGGACATCCACTTCCAGCCGCTGCCCATCGCGCTCCAATATCCAGCGCCCTGGCACGTCCGGCGTCCAGCGCTCGCCGTTGATCTCGGCTGCGCCCCCGTCGGGCCGCTCCACCACCGCCACAGGCTCGTTCACATCCACCTGCCAGCGGGCCAGGTAGCCATCACCGTCCAAAAAGAGCGTCTCGCCCAACGGCAAAATCACCGTATCGACCGGCTCGTCGGGCTCGTCAATGATGTCTTCTTCGGGTTCAGGAACGTCGGGGACATCGGGTTCAGGGTCGGTGTCGGGTTCATCGACCGCGTCGGCGGCGTTGTTTTCATCGTCGGGCTCGTCGATGAACGACGCCTGGTTGGCGTCTTCTCCGCACGCCGCCAACCACAAGACACAAAGCAGAGTGCACCAATACCGGGATCGTGCTGACATCTTTAGGGGTCCTCTTGAGATAAAGCCATCGACCAGGGAATCACAACCCATACCAAAGTGCTGACGAAAGGCTTGGTTTGGGGCGAGCAATAACGGATGGCAGGAACCTCGGGATGAGCGCAGCTGTGGCATCGCCACCGCAAGCGAGTTCCGTGGTTACTGGCGCCGTTAGGGCCGTCCCAAAGTCAGTCGGACGTCTGCAATTTGGTATCAGTCCCCCAGCGCTCCGTATGGCCGTTGCCAAACCATGCAACGTCGCCTTCGGCACCTGGCTCACACCATCGGCACACCCGGCAAACGTCACCGAATTTTAAACTCAAACTCATGATCGACGACCACCTCACCGCCCACAGGGGCCGAAAAGCGCATCGTCTGCAGAGTGCTGCCAAGGCACTCATCAAAGCTCTGCCCCAGCGCGCTGGAGAGCACCTCGACGTCGGCCACCTGGCCCGAGGCGTTGATCGTAAACTGAACGGCGACCTTGGCCCCGTTGTGCTCGTCGTGATTGCTGACCATGTCGTTGAAGCACGCCATGACCTGCGTGCGACGGTTGTTCAACTCGGCCTTGACCAACCCCTGGTCCAGCTCCCCCAGACCCGACAGGCGCGGGGTGTGCTCGACGATGGAGCGCGAAGGCTTCTTGGCGATGGCACCGCCGCCCACGCCGCCTCCACCGCGCCCGTGACCACGACCGTAACCGACCCCGCCCAATCCACCGAGGCCTTCGGCGTTGCCGCCGCCGCCAAGGCCGCCGCCGCGCATGCCCAGGCCGCCCGCGCCAATCTCCGTGCCCTTGGCGCCGATCAACCCGCCGATCCCACCGGTAAGCTCCGAATCCAACGCGCCCGCGCCAAAGACACCTTCCATCTCAGCGCCGTCGCTCAAGGCACCCAGGAGACCGGCGTTTTCAGCGATCTGGCGGTCCATCTGCGCCTTGCTCAGCGTCACCTTTTCTTTCTTGTTGGCGTCCTTGGCGTCGTCTTCAGCGATCTCAGTGCTCATGACGGTCTTCTTGGGCGCGTGCGAACACGCCGCCGCGCCGAGCGCCAAAAGAGCCACCACACACAACGCCATACCGCGGGCGATTTTCATGCCTCAAACCCTCCAGGGGTGCTGACTTGCAGCAAATTCGTGAATAACATTCGCACCTTCCATTGTCCACACAAAGGGCAGGATTGCGCGTCATTTTCAGATTTCTTTTATATAGGACACACACGTTCCCATGTCGATGACCACAGAATCCAAGAATCGCCCCCCATGGCGGAACCATGCCTCGGGCTGCTGTCGTCCTCAGCGATCCCAAACCCCAGCGGACCCAGGTTCAAAACCACAGGCGGCAACCGCCTCGCCGTCCACCGCGACCCGCTCGACGGCCACACAAAGAAAGAACAAGGAGCGCACACACGGTGTGTCGATGCGCTCGGTGGACAAAACCAGGGCAACCTCTCAAATATTGGGGCGATGCCAGTTTAAAGGCGTATTGGGAGCGACAATGGAACCCGAATTGATCATGGTGCTGACCTGCGCCGCGCTGCTTGTCTTGATGTTTGGCGGCATGGCGCTGCTCATCGCCCGCTTTTTGCACACGGCGCCCGCCAACGCCGTGATTCTGGTCCACAAGTCCGCCGAACGAACCCAAATCTACCGCGACAGAGCGCTGGTCCTGCCCTTCCTGCACCGCGCCGAAACCATAGACTTAAGCACCCAGCGCCTCGAAATCGTGCTCGCCGGCAAACACGGGGCACGCTGCGCCGACGCCCTGAAAGCCGATCTGCGCGTGTCGTTCATGGTCTCGGTGGGCGAAGACAGGATCAACATCCTCAAAGCCGCGCAGACCATCGGCGCCAAACGCCTTGGAGACCCCGACGCCCTGACAACCCTGCTCGAAGATCGCTTTGCCCAGGCCCTGCGCACGCAGGTGGCCCGGCTGACCTTCGAAAAACTCGGCACATCACTGGATGCCCTGCGCCAGCGGCTCCTGGATGACCTCAAGACCCCCATGGACGGGCTGCTGCTGCGAGACGTGGCCATCGGCTCGGTGACCATGACCCCGCTCGACGCGCTCGATCCCCACGATCCACAGGACGCCGAAGCCATCCGCGCCATCACCGAACGCAACCCCCAACTGGCCCAGCAAACCGCCCAGCTCAAACAAGCCCAGGCAGAGCAAGCGCGCCAACTTGAACTCCAGGCCCAGGCCCAACTCCTGGCGCACAAAGAGCAGATCGCCCAGGTCCAGGCCAACGCCGAGTTGGAAATCGCGCGCCTCAAAGCCGAGCAGGATGCCAAGGCACAACTCCTCATCGCCGAAGCCGAGCAGCGCATCCGACTGGCAGAGATCGAAACCCAGCGGGCCACCGAACTGGCCAGATTGGAGGCCGAGCGCAACCTCAAGATCAGCGCCCTGCACAACCAGCGCGACGTCGACACCGAAGCCATACGCCTGGGCGCCGAGGCCGAACTCAAACGCCTGGAGGCCGAGCGCCAAAAGGAGCTTGAAGCCCTGGAAGCAAGGCACCGGGCCCAAAACACATCGTCAGAGGGGTAATACCAAAATGCAGACACCAGACAGAGCCTGAGCTTTGGGCACATCTGTGGCTTGGTGTGTGGGAACGCAGCGACCATCATCGCATCGAAAGAGCGCCGCCCCATCCAAACGGGGCTGAGGCGACACGTTTTGGCCGGGCCATCACTCGATGGCGCGCAGATCTTCGCGATCGACGTCTTTGCTGAAGACCGGCGGGGTCCCGATGGGCGCCTCCACGGTCATGGTCATCGGGCCTTGGAAGGATTCGCCCGTAAAGACGTGGAACCACTGGCCCTCGGGCAAATAAACCTCTCGCTCGGTGGCCCCCTCTTCGACGACCGGGGCGATCAAGAGCGACTGGCCGAGCATGAACTGGTCGCTGATGGTGCGGGCCTGCGGATCATCGGGGTAGTGCAGGACGAGGGCGCGGACCATGGGGGCGCTGGTGGCCTCGGCCTCGTCGGCCAGCGCCTGCCACTCGGGCAGCAGCGCCTGATGGATGCGGGCAAAGCGTCTGAAGTGGGCGATGGTCTCTTCATCGGTGTTCCAGTTGTGGTTTTCCTGACGGCGGTTGCCCTCGTGGGTGCGCATCACGGGGGTAAAGGCGCCCAGCTCGGTCCAGCGCATGTAAAGCTCTTTGGTGCTGGGGCCGCCGCTGAAACCACCGATGTCGTGGGTGACGTAGGGCACGCCCGCAAAGCCCAGGTTGAGCATGGCGGGCACCACGGTGGGCAGGCCGTCGCTCTCGGACCAATCGGCCTCCTGGTCCCCAACCCAGTGGATCATCGAATAAGCCTGCACCCCGGTCCACCCGGAGCGGGCGATCGTAACCCAGTCGCCGTCGGGGCGCGCCTGATCCATGGCGATGCGGTTGGCCTGATGCCACTGGACAGGGAAGAGGTTGTGGATGGCGGCGGGGTCTGAACCGTCGGCCTGAACGGCGTCCAGCGGGTTCCACTCGGCAAAATCGGCCATCCAGCCGTCAATGCCGCGATCAACGACCATCGCCACCAACGCGTCCACCACATAATCCTGGGTCTCCTGACGCGTAAAATCAGGGTGGCTCGACTGCCCGTTGGGGGCGCCAAAGACGTAGGGGGCGCCCTCGGGGTCGAGGATCAGCAGGCCGTCGTTGGCCATGTCCTCAAAGTGGTTGGGGAGGTTGGGGTCGATGAAGGGGTTGGCGTAGCCCAAAAAGCGCTTGCCGTTGTCGTGCAGTTCTTCAATCAACGCATCCAGATCGGGGTAGTGCTCGACGTCGCCCTCCCAGCGGTATTGCACGCCCAGGCCGCCATCAAAGTTGGTCCGCACCCCGGTCCAGTCTTGCGACCAGATGGCCCCGTAGGGCACCTCATTGGCGTCCAACTCCTCAATAAACGCCCGCACCGCCGCAGAGCCGCCCTGGGCGCTGATCCAAGGCTCCTCAAAGGCCCACACGGGCGGCTTCTTGGGTCGCCCAACGACCTGACTCAACTGCTCGATCAGGTCAAAGGTGCTGGGGCCCTTGAAGACCAGGAAGCTGGCGGGCAGGCCGCCGGTGACCTCGATCCGCGCTTCACCTCCGTCGGCGCTGCACAGATCCACCAACACCCGGTGGTCGGTCTCAAAGAGCACCCCAAAGTTCTGCTCCAGGTCCATCCACCAGGGCATGGGGAAGTAGGTCGTGTGCTCGTCGCCCTGAATCAGGCGTCCACCCTCACGGCCAATGCCCTGCTCGCTGACAAAGAGGTCAAACGCGCCGCCGCGCTGCTCGATGGCGTTGTACTGCTCTCCAAAACCGGCAAAAGAGGCGCCGTTGTCGCACGAAAAGGCCACCTCGATGCTCTGGAACTCATCGCCATCAAGGGCCACCGAGACCCGCGTGGAGTCCTCGGTCGGTCCAGGCGCCACGGTCATCAGCGCCACGGCGCCGTCGGGTCCTCGCCAGCGCACCTCGGCGGCGTCCCCGCCGTTGGGCTCGGCCTGCGCGCGGCGCTCAATGTCGTAAACGCGGCGCGACTCATCCCGACGAGAAAAAGCCCAGATCCCCAGCGGACCGTTGGCGGTCTCCTGGTAGCTCAACGCGCGCACCGGGTTTTGGGCCAGCGTCACCAGCGGGCGCTGGCCGTCGAGCAGACGGACGCTGTCTTCAACCTCCACGACGATTCCGGTGGAGAGTTCAAAGGTGCCGCGCTCTGCGCCGGGCAGCGGAGGCGGCGGGTCGTCGGCGTCTGGCGAGTCGTCGTCGACGTCGGGGGTGTCGTTGTTCATGTCCTCGGCGTCGGGCTCACCGGCGTCGGGCTGCGGGTTGTCTTGCGGGTTGTTGCCCTTGTCATCGCCGCAGGCCATCAGCGCCGCCATCAAAACCAGCACCCCACCCCAACGCATCGCGGCGCGCAAACCTGCGCGGGTGCCAGCGCAGCGCGCGACCGCCTCTGAGTGGGTTGCGCCATGAACCTTCATCTCGTGTGTGCTTGTGCGCCCTGGCAACATCGGCTGCTCCATATTTCTGCGTCTTTTGGGGGTGCGGCGAAGTCAACGCCTGTGTCGCGTTCCATGTTAAACGGATGGGACCGTGATGACCACAGTCTCAGCACGCACGGCCGCTTTGACCGATGCAGAAAGCCATATCAAAGACCATTTATCCAGAACATCGTGGGGATGATGTGTCTGAAACGACGATCGGGGGGTTTGAAGCTGTGGGCAGACTTGAAGCGCCCTCCATGTCATTCTATGGTGCGATGGGCTGAGATCTGCGCGCCCTGGCCAAAGGTCTGGGATGGTGGGGTGGCGCAATGGGATGAAATTCAGGATGTATCCGGGGGTATCTTATGCGTTTGACAGTGTTGTGGTGTTTGGTGGCGGCCTCTGTGGGGCTGACCGCCTGCGTCTCCAAAAAAGAGGCGCCCAGCCCGGTCGTGGACACCGAGGCCAAAAGTCAGGCGATCATCAATGGCCAGCTTGACACGACCCATCAGGCGGTCGTGGCGCTCATTGGCCGCAACTCCATCTGCTCGGGCACCATCGTCCAGACCGATCCGCAGCGCGGCATCGGCTGGGTGCTGACCGCAGCGCACTGCGTGGATGATGTGCCCCAGGCCATCATTCAGGGCAACGACTTCAACAGCTTCAACACCACGCAGTACCAGGTCATCGACGCCGTGGCCCACCCGGCCTACGATCAGCGCGACACGACCTTTGACTTTGCGGTGGTGCGCTTCGCGGGCGCCTCGGCCAACACCCCTGTCATCCCGGCCGCCACCAACTCCGACGGGGTTGGGCGCGGCACCCCGGTCACCTCGGTGGGCTACGGCCGCACCACGCCCAGCAACCGCCCCTCGGACAACAACACCCAGCGCCGGCGCTTCAATGCCTCCATCAGCCAGACCAACAACCTCCTGTTGGTCTACTCGCTGGCCAACGGCGGCATCTGCTCAGGCGACTCGGGCGGCCCCGTTTTGGCCAACGTCAACGGCGTGGAGACCGTCGTCGGCGTGCACTCCTCGGTCACCGGCGACTGCACCGGCGATGGCTTCAGCGGCCGCGTCAGCGGGGTGTTTAGCACGTGGTTGACCGGCGAGCTTGGCGGCGAGGTCGAAGAGTCCTGCGAGTTGTGCCGTCAGGTGGCTCAGACGGGCGATGGTGCCTGCACCGGGACGATTGACGACTGCTTTGACAACCAGGCCTGCTCGCAGTTCGTCAACTGCATCAACAACTGCAACACCGACGCGTGCATCAACACCTGCGTTGAGAACAACAGCGAAGGTGTGCGCCGTTATCAGGCCATCTTCGACTGCATCTGCGAAGACGCCTGCCCCGAAGTCTGCGCCGGCGACCCCTCCTGCCCCGAAGGACCCGCCTGCGGCATCGGCTTCCAGGACCAGACCTGCGGCTCCTGCTCGGACGGCAGCTGCTGCGCCCAGAGTCAGGCGTGCTCCGAAGACGACACCTGCCTGGACTGCATCTCGGGCAACGCCTCGGCGGCGGTCTGCAACAACAACGCGGCCTTCAACGCCTTCTTTGGGTGCCTGGAGAACAGCTGCGGTGACCAGTGTGGTCTCAACAACGAGTGTGGCTTCGCCATCGAGGGCGCCTGCGGCGTTTGCCTGGAGAACGACTGCTGCGCTGAAGGCGCCGCCTGCGTGGACGACCCCAACTGCCTGGACTGCGCTGGCGGTGAGGGCGAAAACTGCGCCAGCAACGTGCCGCTGAACAACCTCCTGGAGTGCCTGGGCACCTGCCAGGGCGACCCTTGCGAGATCAACGGCGACGATCCCGGCAACAACGACCCCAACAACAACCCCAACAACGACGGCAACAACGACGACAACAACAACCCCTTCAACCCCAACACCAACAACGATGGCAACAACGACGCCAACAACGACGGTGGCAACGGCGGTTTTGTGGGTGACAACAACGGCGGTGGTGGCTTCACCGACAACGGCGACGGCAGCGGCTTCACCAACAGCGGTGGCACCACCCAGGCCGCCTGCGCCACCACCCTCGGCCACGGCCCTGCGGCCCCCGCTGGTGCCCTCGTCCTGATGGCGCTCGGCATGCTGATTGGCTGGCGTCGCCGCCGCTGAATACAGCATCAAGGCCAGGCCCCCTCCCCCTTGCCTGGCCTCTTTCCACAACATCCCACCAACCCTGCAACATCTCTGCAACATTTGGTGACCATCATGGCTCCAGGGCCGCTTCAGGCCCCAGACCAAAATGCAGACGAAAGGCTTGCTTTGAGGCGAGCAATGATGGGTCCCAGGGGCCTCGGGTCGAGCGCAGCTGTAGCCTTGCTACCGCAAGCGAGTCACGTGGTTCCTGGGACCATCAGGGCCGCCCCAAAGTGAGTCGGGCGTCTGCATTTTGGTATCAGCCCGCTGGAGGAACCATGGACACCGACACCACACACAAGCTCACCAGGCTCTTTGCCGCCGTCATCCTGATGAACGGCGTCGACGCGGTCATGACCATGGCCTGGGTCGAGTCCGGGATCGCCACCGAGGCCAACCCGCTGATGGCCGTCGCGCTGGACACGCACCCGGCGCTCTTTGTGTTGATCAAGCTGACTTTGGTGGGTCTGGCGCTGACGCTCTTGTGGAGGCTGCGTCACATCCGCGCGGTGACCACGGTGATGGTGGCCATGGCCGTGACCTATGGGCTGGTGATGCTGATCCACGCGGGGGGCGTGGGCTTGACGCTGGCTTTGATGGTCGCGTGAGGCCAGCCCAGTCAGGGCACCAACGGGCTCAAAACGGGCCGTAGGAGCCGTAAGAGCCATACGAACCGTAAGAGCCGTAGGAGCCATAGCTGTTTTGGGGGATCGGTGCCCCGTTGGACACCACCAACCCCAACTTCTGGGGGAGGCGATCAAGGCGCCCAACCGGGGTGTCGACCATGTTCAGGCCGCGCAGACTTTGGGGCAACCTGTCGAGCGCCTTGATGGCCGTGCCCGAAACATCGAGCAGCTCCAGGCCTCTGGGCATGCGGTCGGCGCTGGAGATCGCGGTGCCGCCAAGGAGCGCCACGCGCAGGCCTCGGGGCAGCCGATCGGCGCTGGAGAGCTTTGAGTTGGAAACGTCCAGAAAACGCAGGCTTCGGGGCAAGCGGTCGAGCTTTGTCAGCCGCGCCCTGCGGGCGATCAGCACCTGCAAGGTGCGCGGCAAGCGGTCCAGCGATGTGACGTTGCCACCCCGGCCCCGAGTCTTGGAGATGTCCAAAAAGCGCAGCCCCTTGGGAAGGTGATCCAAGTTCGACACCGGGGTGCCTGCGGCGATCAAGATCTCCAACCCTGCGGGCAACCCCTTGAAGTCACTCACGGCGGTGTTTGACACGTCCAGCCCCCGCAGCCCTCTGGGCAACGGCCCCAAGGTCTTCAAGAGCGGGCCCTGGACACGCAAAAACTCCACATCGGCGGGCACATTCCAGGGCGCGGCGGCCGACTGGTGGTGCCACCGCCTGGCCGGAGGCGGCAAGAAGGGCTCCAGGGCCCGGTTGACCTTGCGCCTGAAGCGCTGTCCCTCACCGCGGGCCGGGCGGCGGTCGACCTCAAGCTGGCCGTCGTCCCCGGACTGATAATAACCTCGGCCCTGGTCGCCGGGATCGGCCTGCGCAGCGGTCGCCGCCCACCAGACCGTCATCACCGCCACCAACGCCACCGCCAATGCTTCCAAAGCCACCGATCTCTTCATCATCGCGCTCTCAACAACATCGTCTTGCAGAACCACACATGCTTGTGTCAACGACGGGCGGCCCGGGCGATTATTCACCGCGGCGGCGCATCCACAGGTGCGTTCAGATAGTCACGGACAAAGATGCCTCTATCAAAGACGGTGTTGCCGCTGACGACATAGGCACGCCCAGCCTTGAAGTCCACCGACATGGAGCGCACCTCCATGCCCAACAGGCCGTGAAAGATCCAGGTCTTGCCCCCATCGGTGCTTTGAAAGATCCCCTGTCCCCATGTGCCGATCCAGAGGTGGCGTCCGTCGTCTGGATCCACCACCAAAGTGCGCACATCGGGCGCGGGCAGTTTGAGCGACTCCCAGCGGCCAGCGCTGGGGTCGTCGCTGGCCATGAGCGTGCCCTTCCATGTGGTGCTGTTGCGGTAGACGTACCATCGACCGGCACCCACAGCCACATCGGCATGGGCCTCCAAAGTCTCCAATCCACCCACGGGCGTCCAGGTCAAGCCGCCATCCTGGGTCCAGTGGCCGCCCTTGTGTCCCAGCGCCAGCCCCTGGCTCCAGTCTCCAGGGGCCATGGCGGCGCTGAAGATGCGCTCGGAGAGCACCGGTGTCCAATGGCCATCTTGCGGCGTCCCCTCCCAGGCAAAGAGCTTGCCGTCAATCGAGGCCATCGCCGCATGGTGCGTCCATGCCAAAAGTTCAAAGTGCTCGGCACCCACTGGAGCGGCGACCTCGACCCAGCGCTTGCACGGCTGGGCACACGCCCAAACCGAAGGGACATCGCGCGGCGCGCTCCAGAGCATCCGACTGCCGGGCTGACCAAGCCCCTGCACATGGCCGATCTCAAAACCAAAATCACCGCCAAAAGACAGATCCTCAAGCCCCCCTTTATCCACATCGAGCCAGCCTGTGTCCGTGGCCCCATGTTGCGCCAGCAGGCGCCCATCGACCAACGCAGCGCGCGTGTTGTTCCAGTCACCGGTGCCCGGCACATGATGCCAGCCATCGTGGTTGGCGGTCACCAAACCCACGGCGCCGCCCAAAAAGGACACCGCGCACACCCCGTAGACGGCGCGCCGGATCCGCCGGGTCCGCCGGGGGCTCCAATGGCCCACGGGGTCAGAGAAGATCATGAACCCGGCAAAGGCCCCCAAAGCCCCCGTCAGCATCGCGCCCCCAAAGAGCCCGCGCCACAAGCAGACCATGGACATCAACACCATCGGCAACATCAACAATGTCCCTGCCACCCCCGCCACCACTACGGCCACGCGGTCACGGCGAGTGGTCTCGGGCAGGTGATTGGGGGTTGGGGGTTCGTGTTTGAAGCGCTGACTTTGTCCGCCTTGTTCGTACTTCATGGCGACATCTCCGTGGGCAGGATCACGAACGGTGCACGCTCTGCGGCGCCTCACAACCCAGATGGCCAAAGAGGCGCAGGGACAAAGCCTGATGCGGTGCTCATACCAAAGTGCAGGCGAAAGGCTTGCTTTGTGGCGAGCAATCACGGATGGCAGGGGTGAGAGAAGACAGGTCAGTGCTGGCAGTGGCGAGGGCAGGACGGGCAGATCGAGGAGAGGCGCGCAGACGATGCAACGCATCGTTGAGCACCTGCGACGACGATATGTCCGTCCTGAACCGCCAATGACTGTGCTGAACTGGCTGAACTCACCCCAGGAGCCTCGGGACGAGCGAAGCTGTGGCAGCGCCACCGCAAGTGAGTTCCGTGGTTGCTGACGCCGTTAGGGCCGCCACAAAGTAAGTCGGGCGTCTGCACTTTGGTATCAGGCAATGTGCGTACCGTGCTGGCACATTCAAGCCCCTTGACCCAGGTAAGCCGCCCTTGCACACTGCCGTGCGCCTTGTCAGACGGGTCCGCCCAGGGCCCAGCACAGAGCAGGAACCCCGCACCATGGACTTCAAAGCCCGCGTTCATCAGGTCGTTGATATGATTCCGCCCGGAAAGGTGGCCACCTACGGTCAGGTGGCGCTCTGGGCAGGCAAGGCCCGCGCCCACCGCGCTGTGGGGCACATTTTGCGCCACAGCGTCCTGGCGCCGCAGCTGCCCTGGCACCGCGTGATCAACGCCCAGGGCAAGATCAGCACGGGCGGAGACGTGCATCGGCCCCTCTTGCAGCGGCAGATGCTTGAGGCCGAGGGGGTGTCGTTCACCCGCTCGGGGCGCTGCGACATGAAGCGCTACCAATGGGACGGCCCCGAAGCGCTGACCCAGTGGGAAGGCCCCGAAGAAGACGACGGTTTGCCAGACTTTTAGGTCCCGTTGTTCTCTTCAAGTGCCGCGCGAGCCTGCCCCATATAATCCCACAGCGCCGCGTCCACGCCGCCGTATCCATGTTGACCCAGGACCTTGGGGCCGCCCTCCTGCTTGTACATGGTGTTGAGCGACCCAGAAATCCCCGCGTCCCCTCCGGTAAACATCGCCACCAACTCCCGCGCCCGACGCGCCAGCCCCTGGACATGGGGATCATCGGGCGCGGCTGCTGCACCCATGGCCGCCTTGAAGTCCTCAAAGAGCACCTCCCATTGGCGCTGGACGTCCTCGATGGCGTCCTGGCCCATGGCCTGACGGCGCTGCTCCAGGGCATCGAGTTGTTCTTGGGTGTAGTATTTTTCGATCATCTCTACGGCCTCCATCACACATTCCAGACGTCGCTGGCCTTGTTGAATTTGACGCTGGAGCGCCCGCAAGCGCGCCAACGCCGCTTGTTGCGACACAATCCGATCCTGCAAGCGCTCGATGTGCTTGCCGATCGTCCCTTCGAGGACGCCAGGGCCGCCGTCAATCGCCGCAGCCACCTCATCTAGCCCCAACCCCAGGCGCTTTAAGAGCACAATATGCCCCAGGCGCTCGGCGTCGGACGCGTTGTAGAGCCGATAGCCCGAAGCGCTGCGGCCCGACGGCTTGAGCAGACCAATGGCGTCGTAGTGATGCAGCGCGCGCACCGTGACACCGACCTTCTGAGCCAACTCACCCACCTTCCACATCACTCTTCCTCCGTGTGTCGACAATCCTCACACCACAAAGGGTGGGGCCTGACGCTGCGTCAGGGTCAAGCCAAAAAATGCACCACCTTATGTGGTTTACGCGTACCACTTTATCTCCAGCGGACGTTGGACAACTACAGGGAGCTTTCATACGCTCTTAAGAGGCCACCCGAAAACACCGATTGACATCGACGGCTTCGGACCGCCCCCAACAAGGCGCCACAACGCAACTCACCCACAGGACCGGCCCATGATGACGCTTCAACTGCGCACGACACTCCTGGCGTTGCTGACCATCGGCCTCCTCGCCGCCGGATGCAGCAACGACGTCCAAAACAACGTCGTCCCCGGCAAACTGGCCGACGCGGGGACTCCCCCCGAGGACACTGCCCCCGACGACGATGCGTCAGACACCACGGGGGAGGACGCCCCCGAGCCCATGGACCTGGTCGACGATCTCCCTTCACCCGAAGATGCAGAACCCGATGCCTTGGAGCCCGACGCATCAGCACCAGACACAGGCGAAGGAGACACAGGGCCGACCGATCCTCTGGAGGCGTGCGCCGACGCCTTGATCCCAGCAGCCCAGTGGCCGCAAGCCGAGCGCGATGAGGCCTGGGCTGGTATGATTGAGTTGGGTCAAACCCACATTGTGCGCCCCAACGATGAGCGTCTGGCGCCCAAAATCGTGGCCGAGCGCGCTGCGCTGCTCCTCTTTACCCCCGATCTGCCCCTTGAAGACACCACAGAGGTCGTCCTTGGGGCGTGGGAAAACGGCCAGCAGCTGGGGGTGTTGAAGATGGCCCCTCCCGAGGCTCTGGCGTCGCCGCTTGAAGCCGACATCAGCGCCGTCGCGCTGGAGCCTTACAGCCAGGAAGCATGGAGCGCCGATCTGCCCTGGCAATGGGTGCGCCCGGGCGTGGAGTTGCGCATTGGCCACCTGTCACAAGACACACTCAAGGCCCACAGCCATACACTCGAAGGACTGACAGCGCCCCACCGCTTTACGGTCACCCGCACCCGCATGGTTTTGCACGGCCAGGAGGACTTCAAGCCTCAGGTTCACCCCTCGGAGAAGATCGCCGGGGACTATTTTGCCGCCGTGCCGTTTGCAGATCTGCGCTGGGTCGACGGTCAAACCTGGAAGCTGGACGCCATGGTCGTGCGCACGCCGCAGGGACCAAGATGGGCCGCCTCGGAGGCCGAACGCCAGGCGCTGACCCCCGGCGAAGACCACTGGGCGATCTTCAAGCACCAGTTTGCGCTGCGCATGAGCCTGGCCAACACAGGCCGGGGCCTGACCCTCACCGGCGAGTCGCAAGGCGACAGCTCGCCGTACAGCTTTGGGACCTCGGTGGGACAAGGTTGGTTCAGAGACGAGCAGGGCCGGTACCGGGACATCGACGACGCTCCCTGGGCGGCGGGCTGGACCGGCTGGACGGCGATGTGGGTCGATGATTGCGGCAACGGGTTCATCCACGAGGTGGGCCACTCAATGACGCTGGCCCACTTTACCGAGGGCACCGCCAACCAGTGGGGCATCGCCGACCAGTATCCTCAGGACGGCGTCAACCTCGACGCTCACCCCTGGGGTTACGACACGGTGCGGCGGCGCCTGCGCACGTGGTACCGGGTCAACGCCAACGGTCCGGTGCAAGAGGGAGAGGCGCTGCTTGGCAAGCGCGATCCGATGAACGGCGGTGAACCCGCCATCGCAGCCACGTGCTTCCCTCAGTACACCGGTTACCACGGGCGCAAAGCCCAGGACTGGGCCGTATCCAGCCCCACGATCGCTCAAATCGATGGTCAACCAGGGATCTACCGCTGGAATGCGGACACCGGGCAATACGACCGGGAAGAGGCCGAAGCGCGCTTTGGCGAGCCCATCGCCGTGGAGGTCCCGGTGGCGACGCTCGTGGGGACGTTGGGCAATCATGAGGGGACGTCGCAGACCTATCCTCCCATTTTCATCCCCTCGGGCAACGCCTTCACAATGCCCGATCCCTTTGGCCAGGATCTGCCCCAGGAGTTTCATGGCGCGGGTTGGTTCTTGGAGATCGAGTACGCCCAGGGCCCCAACCGCTACGCGTTGATCAACCGAGGCCACTTTGACGACAACAGCCTCTACCTCTACTCGCTGAACCTGCCGCTGGAAGATGCCCCAACCCAGATCCACCTGCACCGCGCCCAGGACACCTACCCCCAAATCACCCTGGAAGCGTCCGAAATCGTCCACACCCAGGAGATTGGTCAGCCCGACGGTCCATTTGCCCCCATTTTGGAGACCGGCCACGGCGCCCTGACCAACGGCGACCTTCAACTGACCCAGCGCTGCCAACCCGGGCTCAACTGCAACGCTCGCCGTGCCCAAAGCACCTGGCGCCGCAACGACGGCGCGCTCCACTTTGGCGCCCCAGACCAGACCCAGACCCCCGAGGTCTGCACCGAGCGCGGCCAACACACCACACTGCGCATCCCCGTCCTCAACGAGCGGGGTGAAGGCGCTGAAGTCATCGTCCACGCCCAGCGCGTGCTGCGCTCAGGCACCCATGAGGTTGCCGTCCCCATCCACGACACCACGCCCTGGCTGGACGCCCCAGACCTGGAACAGTCGCTGCGCTTGTGGCTGCCCCACGAACCCAACAGCGCCCTGCCCTCCGGGCGTTACCAGATCGATGGCGCCTACGCGCTCGACATTCTCATGGACGGTCAAGCCATGGGCCGCACCGCCCTGACCATCGACCTGGAAGTCCAGGAGACCGAACGCATCGACATCGGCCAGCCCTACACCAGCGCCCCAGTCAGCGCCGAGGACTCCTCGATGTACTTTGTGGTCACCGACCCCAGCGTCGGCCCCACCGAGCGAGTCTGGTGGGACAACGGCGAACCCGGCACCGGCACCACGCTGCGCGTCCCCGTCCTCAACACCCAGACCCAACAGCCCCACACGCTGCACCTCTGGGCCGAACATCAGGTCTGCGACCAAAGCCTCTTTGACTTCAACGCCGGGGAAGCCAGCCGAGACTGCAACCACCGGGTCCTGCTCCGACTGGCCGACCAGGGCAACGAAGGCCTCCAACAAGGCCAAACCTACCAAAGCGCCCCATCGGCCCCGCTCATCATCGAAGCCCGGCGCTGGCACGACCCCAACGGCCGAGCCCTGATCCAAACCTTCGCCCTCGACATCACCCACACCCCCTGAATCCATCCTTCTTCGCTGAGCACTCTCAACGCACCACCCACAAGAGCTTGGGAGAGCCCCCAACCCATTCTCCCCCCGCTGAGCACTCTCAAAGTGGCATCCACAAGAACTTGTAAGAGGCCATCCGTCCATCCTCCCTCCGCTGAGAAGTATCAAGGTGGCATCCACAAGAGTTTGGGAGAATTCTTCATCTCATCCACTGTTCGCTGAGTGCTCTCAAGGTGGCATCCACGAGAGTTTGGGAGAGCATCTGCCCCCCTTGCGGGGGCTGTTTTTGCTCCCCCGTTGCTCTGCTGCACCTCGTGGCTCAACACGAAAGACAAGCCCTTGAATTGCTCGCGGCATACACGGGCCCGGGCCGTCCG
>CAKZKQ010000278.1 GCA_937123825.1 uncultured Pseudomonadota bacterium | reverse complement strand
CTTAGTAGGGAGAAAGGTCGCGATAGGAATCGCGTCACATTTTTATAGAAAGCTGTCATTTGGTTGAGGTGAATAAAATTCCCATCAAAATTAGCAAATTAAGCTGACATTCTTAAAAATGAATGCTTATTGTCGCATTATTTACGAAATGATTGGCATTGGCTTTCAGTGACTTGTTAAGCAACTGCTGAGGAGTATTCAAACAACTGCATTTACAGGTTTGCGTGAAAGTCACAAAGGGTGTGAGTACCGCCATTTTTCTGGACTTCTTTTGCAAGTTCGCCACAGCGCTCGCAGAGGGAGCGACTTTCCTGTTCGAGTTGGTCGATGAGTCGGGCTACTTCGGGGTGGTCCGGGTAGATATCGATATGCAGCCCGCCCCATTTTTGGTAGAGGGCTTCTACTTCGACGGAGGGGGGGAGTTGGTCGTAGAAACGAGTGATTAGTTTTTGCCAGCCGGGCAAATTTTGGTTGGCGAGTACCTGGAGTGCGGCTTCGTAATTGAGCATCGTAGGATATTTAGAGCGCTGGGTTTGCGGGCTGGTACAGCAATTCACTACAATTGGAATCGACCAGAATATCGTTGGCTACCCGGTGGACATCTTCGGGTCGGACCGCCTGGTAGAGGTCTTTTTCGCGGTTGATCAGATCGGCATCGCCTAGTACTTCAAAGAAGGCCAGGTTGATGGCTTTGGTCAGTACGCTGGTTTCAGAGAAGAGGAGGGTACTTTCGATCTGGTTTTTCCATTTTTGCAGTTCTCTTTCGGCTACTGGAGCGGCTTTGAGCAGTTCTATTTCGGCCCAGATGGCCTCGGCTGCCTGTTGCAGGCTTACGCCTTTGCTGGGTTTTCCTTCGATGATGAGCAGTCCGGGGTCGATGCTGCCGGTGCGGGGGTCGCCCAGGATGGCGTCGGTGATGAACCAACCCGACAGATCGATGGTCTGGAGCGAGTGGTTGAAGAGTTCGACCCAGTCGTCGGGGTCGCCTGCGGCGGCGACTTCATTGACGGCCAGGAAACAGTCATCCGAGCAGTTCTCCAGGGTTTCGCCCGCTTCGCAGGCATCGTCACCACACTGCGCATCGCCGTCGCCGGGGACGTTGGTGGCCCCTTGGGAGTCGGGGATGGTGGTTTGGAAGTCGCCGGTGCCGTCGGGAATGCGCGAGTAGCTGCCGCCAACGGGGGATTGCCCCTCTTCCCACAAGACGCCATCGACGTACTCGCCCTCAGGGTCGTAGAGGTAAAGCTCCCCGCTGTCGGCAATGTCGAAACCAAATGTGTCTTCATTGAGGCTGAACACCAGGTGCTGGCGAGGACCGATGCTGGTGCCGTCGGGCAGGGTCCTTTGGTTGAGGGTTTGGAAGGCGTTGGTGAGGGTGAAAGACGACAGGTTCATGGTGTAGTCGTTGCTGTTGTAAAGCTCCACCCAGCCGTCGGGGGTGCCGGCAGCGGCGACTTCGTTGATCACCAGCCCGAGTGGTTCTGGGTCGCAGTCCATGGGGCAGTCGTCGTTGGTTTCGGTGCCTTCACAGACATCGTCACCGCAGATGGGGCCGTCGTTGTTGGGGTCATTGTTGGGATCGTTGTCGGGCTCGCCGTCTTCGTTGGCGGCGCCGGGGGTGGGGGTGGCGACGGTCTTAAAGGGGCCAGTGCCGTCGGGAATCCGGGCAAAGCTGCCGCCTTCAGGAGAGTCGCCCTCGTCCCAGTCAACGCTGTCGACCAGGTTTCCATCGCCGTCAAAGAGGCCCAACTCTTCATCGCCGCCGATCTTGAAGCCGACCGCCTCGTCGCTGATGAAGATCTGGAGGTACTGGCCTGCGCCGATGGTCGCGCCCTGGGCAAAGGCGCCTTTGTCGGGCGCGTCGGCGATGGCGTCGGTGAAGGTGAAGTCTGACAGGTCGATGGCGGCGTCGGTGCCGTTGTAAAGCTCAAACCAGTCTTCGGGATCGCCGGTGGCCGCGACCTCGTTGATCACCAGACCGGCCAACGACGCATTGTTGTTGTCGTCATTGTTGGCATCGTTGTTCTGGTCGTTGTTGTCATCATTGTTGTCATCATTGTTGATGTCATTGTTGCCAGGATCGTTGTTGTTCTGGCTGCCGCCGTCAGAAGACCCATCATTGGCGCCGCTGCACGCCGCCGAGAACGTCAGCAACGCCGCGCTCAACAACATTGCCCACCGCAAAGTGCCATTCACCATTGTCGTAGACCTCTTATCTTGAACCAGTTGGGGCCGCGCTCGCTTGCCCATGTGGGGAGTTGGGCGTCACGTGAATATGCGCGGCATTTTTAAAGGCGATTGTGTCCTCGATTTTCGCTCGACCATGGCTCAATAGGGTTGGGTGGAGCCCCTCCACTCTAGAACCAGCCTCACATGGCGAGCCTCGGCGACGTCTGGGGCGCCCGGAACCGGTCCCCCTGTGTCTCCAAAGCGCTCTTGTTGAACAATCAGGTAAAGCCGCATGCGCGGGTCGGCCAAACCCATGCCCGTGGGGCCAAGCTCGCTGTAAAGCCCGGCTGTGATGATCGTTTGGGTGTTGTCGGCGTCGTCCGCGTCGATGGAGAGTTGGTCGTAGCGGCCAATCAAGCCGATCCAGGGGCGCGCGATCAGGCCGTGGGCCCAGAGCCCCAGGCCGCTGGCGTTCAGTTCGGGCTGGCCC
Organism: uncultured Pseudomonadota bacterium; assembly: GCA_937123825.1. Taxonomy (GTDB): domain Bacteria; phylum Myxococcota_A; class Bradymonadia; order Bradymonadales; genus CAKZKQ01. The sequence continues at coordinate 25,383 of CAKZKQ010000278.1, read as the reverse complement.
AGATAGCCCGTGGCGCTGACATACTCAGCCCCCGCGCCCGCCCAGTCGGTCGAAAAGAGCAGCGCCGCCGCCAAGCGGTGGTTCTGAGCGCTGGAGACTCCCACAGAGCCGTCCCGGTAAGCCACCTGAGCGCCCAACCACGCCTGACTGCCGCGCAATTCAAAGACCAGCGGCCTGATCTGAAGCAGCGCCGTGGTGTTCTTGCCCGTGTTCTGCTCCGTTTGGTTGCGCCCCTCGCCGTTGGTCACCGCCACGCGGAGCGTCACCAACCCCTCCCATCCTTGAACGATCGTCTCCAAACCCAGATCGCTGGTGTCAAAGAAGAGGCCGCGCTCACCGACCGACGGCACGATGGCGCGCAGGTCGTAACCAAACTGAAAGGTGTCGATCCACGGCTCGGGGAGCAATCCCAGGCGAACCTCCGCCCGCACGGGATCAAACTCAAACCGACGAAACCCCCAGCCCCGCTTGAGGCGCAGCACCAGCGAGTCCCCATCCACCCCCAACACGCTCTGCGGACCCGCCGAGCGGATCGACTCCACGCGCAGCTCGCCGCCCATCTGCCCCCAGACCAGATCAAAGCCCGCCTCGGCCCGCTCCACAAAGAACGCGTTGAAGTCCTCGGCGTCGGTGCGGATGTCGGCAAACCCGGTGAAGACCTCTGCCGACAGGCGCATTTGGGCCTTGTTTTGGGATGAGGGCGTTTGTTGAGCCTGCGCGGCGCCTGCCAGCGCACAAAAGGCCAGCGCTGCCGTCAGCACCGATATGATGGGGCGAGCTGTCATGGTCCTCTCCGCAAGATCTGTGGTCGGTAGCCCAAAAGCGGGCCTTCGCGCTCCAGGAGGCGGACGAGTGTCTGATGGTCGGCCAGCGTTTGAGGGCCGTAGCTGTCGGTGAAGGCGGCGATTTCGCTCAGGAGGGCGTCGGATTGGCCCTGGAGCATGGGGAGGATGACGTCCTGGCCCCTTTGACCGGTGATGGTGGTTGATTGGGCGTGGGCGCGGGCCAACAAGCGGCCTGAGAGGTAGGCCAGTTGGCGCAAGTCGTCTTCGCGCCAGTCGCCCTCGGCGACCTTTTCAACCATCCGCCTGTGGGATATGCCCTTTTGGTACTTGGTGCGGTTGCGGACGCGCAGCGCGATGGGGCCAACGGTGGCGTGGCCAAGGAGTGGATCGTTGCGGTGACCTTCTTGAAGGGTGCGCTGCGCATCGACCACCCGATGGGCATTGTCCACAAACCGTTTGCCGGGGTAGAGGTTCAAGCCCGGCAGGAGGTTGGCGTTGCCGGTCTCTTTCATCTCCAACAAGATGTCGTCTTCGAGCGCCGGGGAAGGGCCCTCAATGACAACGTAGTAGCGCAGCACGGGATAGCTGCTGACCCCCGCGCCCAGGCGTCGGGAGATGCCTTTGGCGGCAAAGAAGCGCTGCGGGTCGTCCACGGGGTCCACGAGCGTGGCGGGGTAGTCTCGCAAGGCGCGCTCCACCAACGCCTTCTCCTGGTTGGACAACTCCACCAGTTCGTCTTCAATGATTTTTGGGTCCTGGCGAGGCTCCAAAACCCCGACAAACGCGCTGCGGCGTTGGTTTTGGACCACCGTGTATTCGGTCAGCTCTTCTCGGGCGTCGCCATCGCGGGCGGCCCGGCGCAAGAGGTCTTCAATGAGCCTCCCAAAGCCGCCGTCGCGCCGGATTTGCATGGGCTGGGCGCCGCCTTGGAGGGACTGGAACTCATCGACATAGCCCTGCGCCACGGCCTGGGCCATGTCGTCGGGGAGGCGGTCTTCTTCGGGGCCAAGCTGGGTTTGTTGACCCACGATCCAGGCGCTCAGCGCCAGCCTGCGCAGGTCGTAAATCCAGGGGCCGTAGGTGGCCGCGTCAAAGTCGTTGAAGTCCACCACCAGCTCGCCATTGGCGTTCAAATAAGAGCCGATGTTCTCCATGTGGGGGTCACCCACCAGGCGCACCCTGGCGCTGGCGGCGCTGGAGAACGCCGTGGGCACGTGCCCTGGCCCTGGGGTGGCCATGTCGCGCAGAAACTGGCCCAATGTGCCGCGAAAGTGGTTGTACGGCGAGGCGGCCATCTTGCGAAACTTGCCGCCCGTCAACGCGGGGTCTCGCTCCAGCAGGGCCTGGTTGTCTTCAATGAGGGTGTTGTGCAACCAGACCTGACGCGGATCCTGGTCTGACGCAGCGCACCCCATCAGGAGCACCATCAAGCCAAGGGCCAGCAGCGAAGATGTGTGTGTGCCTGGGAACATGGGCTCCACCGTGTTGTGCGGCGAGTTTGTCTGGGCCACTGTGCGAACGAGCGTCGCGGAGCATCTTGGCGGCAAGGTGTCATGGGCGTGCGACGTTTGCGTGACGGTGGGGTGATTTTTGTGGAGCGAGTCGGTCATGAAACGGTGTCAAAACCATTGCGCGTCTGTGGCTTGATGCGCTTTGAAGGCGGGCGCGCTTGAACGCTCTGGGTTGCCTTTGGCATCCTGACGCTTATCTGTTGTGGCGGCGTTGGCCGCCAAATCGGGTGTGTGGGCCGCCATGGGGCGAGCTTGCAGCGCCCCGATGAGTGGAGTGTGTGGGTTTGACTGAAGAACGAGTGCCGATAGGTGTGCTTTTTGATGATCTGGCAGACGAATACATGGAGCTGCGCCAGGAGGTGGGCTGGAACCCCTGGCCCCACGTTGATGCCTTGTTGGGCGACGGCGATTTGACTGGCCTCAGTGTGCTGGATGTGGGCTGCGGTACGGGTGAAGTGGCGGCGGGGTTGATGGCCAGGGGGGCGCACGTGACGGGGTTGGATGCCTCGGAGCGGATGTGCCAGTTGGCCGCCGAGCGTGTGCCAGAGGGGTTCTTTTTGTGGCACGACCTGGCCGCAGGGCTGCCGTTTGAGACCGGGGTCTTTGACGTGGTCCTGGCGCTGGGGTGCATCGAGTACGTGCCCCACATCGACTACGCCTGCGCGGAGTTGGTCCGCGTGACCAAACCTGGCGGCCGGGTGCTTTACACCGTGGAGCGTTGCGAAGAGGGGGTCGATGGCGGGTCTGCGCGCGTGCTGACGCTCTACGAAGAGTGGAGCCGTTACCGGCAGACCTACGATGAGGCGGTCTCCACGGCCAACAAGCTCCTGTCCGAGGCCCATTTTAAGCGCGTGCCGGGGTACTTTTTTGAAGAATCCGGCAAGTGGATCGGTTATGTGCGGGTGATGGGCCGCGTTTGAGCTGCGCTCTGGGGGGTTCTACGGGGCGTCGCCCGACGCCAAAACCCCCGCGACGTCCGAGAGCTTGTTGAGTTGCCAACTCAACTGCGGGATCCAGGCCGGGATGAGCATGGCGTAGGTGTGGCCCACGTCCCGGTAGAGGTGAAAGCCGTCCCAGTGCACGTCGCAGCCCTCGACCCCTTCGGGCGCGCCCTCTTTGCAGTTGCGGTGGACCGGCGCTGCGGTGTCAAAAAGCCCGGCGCTGGCCATCAAGTCCCGGTGACTCTTGTTGCACTCCCAACCCGGATCGCCGTTGCCCACGCTGAAGCGCACGTGGAGCTTGCCCTGGTCTGCGCGCGCCTTGATCTGCGCCAACCAGTCTCGGCGCTCCTGGCTGTCGTTGGCCTCAGAGACGGGGTGGATGCCGTTTTCACTGGAGCAGAACATGCAGGTCAGGCCCACTGTATGAAACGCCGTGGGTCTGGCGCGCAGCGCCCGCAGCATGAGCATGCTGCCTGAACTGATCCCCTCGGTCCCGATGGCGACCTGATTGTAGGGCACCTGCGGCATGAAGGTCTGGGCAATGTGCGTGGGGACGTCGTGGGTGATGTACTCCATGGGACCGTTGGGCGTGCCCCAGCCGTTGTGCTCCAAGGCCACCACAATCGGCGCCATCGCCTCAGGATGGGCCGCCACCCACTCATCGACGTGCCGCTTGGTCTCCAACCCCCCGCTCATCGCGTCCCGCATCCCCTTGCCCGGCACCGGGGTCAGGAAATAACGCACTCGCCCCCCATTGCCGCCGGGGATCAACAAGAGCATGGAGCGCACCCGGGAGGGGTCTTCAAAGAGCGCCTTGGGCAGCAGCGCCGTGTAGTGGCTGGGTTTGGGGTCAAAGCGGCGTTTGCAGTCGGGGCACTGGCGCTTGGGGACCTTAAAGCGGCAGTCGACCAGTCGGCTGCGGGGCTCGTCGAGCCAAGCCTTGCGCAGGGCCTGGGCTCGCTCGGCGGCGGCTTTGGTGCCCGCTTTGGGCAGTCTTGGCAGGCGCTCTACGGGGGCAGGGGCGTGGGGCGGCAGGAAGCGGGTGGCGCCCTCAACCCATTTCATCCAGCCACGGGCGTAGCGCGTCGGCGGCAAGATGCCCGTGTGGCAGTGGGAGGCCACCCAATCGAGGAAATCAAGCGTTGGGGGCGGCCCCGGTGCGGCCTTTGGAGGTTCTGAGGGCGCCGTTGGGGCCGCCTCGGGGGCAGGCGGCGGTTCTGGGGCGGCCGCTGGCGCGTCGACGACGGCGACCGGCGCGTCGTCAGCGGTCTGTGAGCCAGGTTTTGAGGCTTCTTTGACCGCAGGGGCTGGCGCCGCTGCGGGGGAGGCGGCGGTTGTGGGGGCTGGTGCGGCGGCGCAGCTCGCCAGCACCAGCGGCGCCGCGAGCAAAACAAAAAGCCACGCCCAGGTCGAGGTTGGGAGGGGCGCAGAGGTGGTGTGGAGGGGATGGGTTGTCATGTTGTCGGGCTGGTTGCGTGGTTCCGATGCGGGCTTGTGTGGGGGATACCATGCCGCGGCGCCAAACGCTGTCAAGCCAATGCCCATCTTCGTATCTGCGCGGGTCAGGGTGCAGCGGCGGTCACTCGGTGTCGTCCTGGACGTCGATGGGGGCGGGCAGGGCGGCGGCCGAGTGGTCGGGGTCGTCGTAGACGTAGGTCGTGCGGGTGACGGTGACCGACTCGACGTGCTTCTCCTTCCAACCCTGATCGGGGTGGCCGTTTTCGTAGACGGTGGACTCTGAGGCGGTCTCGACCGCGTTGATGGTCTCGTAGATGGTGCCCGCGTCGTCTGTGCTCAGCACCGCCATGGCGTCGCCGCTGTAGTGGGCGTTGTGCTCGTAGCCCTTGTTGTCGTAGGCCAGCACGTCGGTGCGGTACCAGCGGTGCTCAGCGTCCAACTCGCGCACGGGGCTGAGCGAGCCGGGGGGCAGCTCTTCGACCTCGGCCAACTCAGTGGTGGTCTCGTCGTCGGCGGTGGCGTAGCGCTCCAATCCGAAGCTGTTGTCGTAGGCGTCTTCCCAAGGCACGTTGGCGGCGTCTTCATCGACCACGTCGTCGCCCACAAGCTCGCTGGCCTCGTTCTGCAAGGCCTCCATGCGGTCGTAGGCCTCTTCGGCCATGTCGCTGTCGTTGTCGTGCTCAAGCACATCGCCAAGAAGCTCGTAATACTGAGCCTCGGTCTCGGGGCTCAGACCCCCCACCGGCTCCCAGCCCGTGTCCGCGTCGGCCATCTCTCCCAAGATGCTGCGCGCGGTGTCCATGTCTCCCTCTTTGGCGGCCTGCAGGCCCCGGTCCAGGCGATCGCTTATGGCAGTCATGTATCGTATCCCCGTCGTCTTGAATCCGTGTGATTTACCGCTTCGGTGCCACACCAAATTAAGGACGCCAGAGTGCCCCGTCAAGTGTTCAGTTGTGACTTGTTTTTGACCCGTCACGGCGGTGAACGATGCGGGGGCTTTGTTGAGGGGTTGGGGGGGAGAAAGGGCGAACTGAATCAAGTCCCCATCGCCGCCTGACCAAGGAGCGTCAAACCGCTGGCCACCGAGGTCAACTCCTCACCTGTGGTCAGCTTATGGGCCCCAAAACGGTCGCTGAAGATCTGGCGCACCGCCGGGATGAAGGAGGTGCCGCCGGTCATGAAGATCCGGTCGACCTGATCGGGCCCCACGCCGGTCTCTTCAAGGAGCCCATCGACGCACTGCGAGATGCTCTCCAGCTCCGGGGCGATCCAGGACTCAAAGCGCTCTCGGCTGACCTCGGCCCGGATCGGCGCGTGCAGCTCATCAAAGGCGAAGGTGGTCTCTGGTTGGGTCGAAAGGGCGATCTTCACCCCCTCGATGGCCTGATAGAGCCGGTAACCCAGGTCGCCCTCGACCAGCGCCTGAAAGTTGGCGATCCGGTCGGGGTCCAGCGCCGAGCGCCGATACTGGGCCAACATCCGGGCCGTGTCCTGGCTGCGCAACGTGGACAGCTCGTGCCATTGGAGCTTGAAGATGGAGCGCGGGATCTCGCGCAGCTTGCCAAAGGGCGTGCGGTACTCCGAGCCCATGCCCAGATGCGGCGCCACCAGACGCTGCACCAGGCGGCCGTCCAGGGCGTTGCCCGCCAGCGGCACGCCCGCGTTGCCCAGCACGTCGTCCATGCGCTCGCCGCGCGCCGCGCAGCCCGGCCCCACCCGCAAGAGCGAAAAGTCGCTGGTGCCGCCGCCAAAGTCCGCGATCAACACCACCTCGTCGTGCTCCAGGCGCTGCTCGTAGTGGTAGGCGGCCGCCAACGGCTCGTACACAAAGTTTACTTCATCAAAGCCCGCCATCGCCAACGCCTTGCGCAGGCGCCCAATGGCGTGCTCGTCTCGCTCCGGGTTGGCCGGTCGGCTCAGATGCACCGGGCGGCCCACCGTCACGCGGTTGCCCAGCGGCCCCAGCGTCGCCTCGGCCTCCATGCGCATGTCGCGCACGATCAGCGCGATCAACTCTTCGAGCGTAAAGCGCGCCCTGGGACCCACGATCGTGTGGGTGAAGCTGGTGCTGGCCAGCCAGGTCTTGAGCGACTGCATCAGCCGCCCGCTGCCGTCATCCTCTTCGAGGTAGAGGTCGATCCCTTGGGGCCCGCATACCGGCGCGGGGCGTCGCTGGGTTTCGAGCGCTTCTGGGGTAAAGTAGAGCACCGAGCGGAACATCGCCGTGGGGCCGCTGTCGCGGTAAAATCGCATCAATTTTGGGCTTTGACCCGGGTCCATGATGCTCAGGGCGCTGTTGGTGGTGCCAAAATCCAGGCCTACGATCCGATCCATGGTGTCTTGCCTCCTGTGCGTTGGGTGTGGGCACCCCATCAGGCACTGCGCGCCCTCCCCAGGGTGGGGTTGGCGCCACGTGCAGGCCCGCTACGGCGGCGCAGTCTCGCAGATCATCCATGTCCCTGCGGCGCTCTTTGGCGCCAAAGAGCGCCGCAGGGCCAGCCTGTATGGCAGGGCGCGTCGGCGTTGTCAAAAGCGGGTCAGAACATGACACGGACACGACCTTGTTTGACAAAGCCAATCCAGGGGACCGATAAATCAGGGCGCGTAAGAAGAACGATTCGTTGATGTTTCAGCCCGTGCCCGCATTTCAAATCGCAGGCACAACCTTGAGCCATGCTCACGGAGAAGTCAGGCCATGACCACTGATCAGAGCCCCCCCACGCGTCCCGCTGGGCGCGCTGTCGAAATCCGCGTTGAAGACGATCGCAGAGGCATGGACCCGGTCACCCTCGAACGGGCCATGCTCGATCACCTCTACTACACCTGCGGTCGCACCGAAGAGTCCGCCTCGCCGTTGGAGCTCTACCGCGCCATGGCGTACACCGTGCGCGACCGTCTGGTGTGGCGTTGGATGCGCAGCGCCCAGACCTACCGCGAGCACGACGCCAAGCGAGTCTACTACCTTTCGGCCGAGTTCCTGCTGGGCCGGATGCTCTCTCAGAACCTGCTCAACCTGGGCATCTATCAGGCCACCGAGGCGCTGCTGGAGCGGCGCGGCCTGAAATTGTCCGCGATGCTGGAGCAAGAGGTCGATCCGGGCCTTGGCAACGGCGGCCTGGGCCGTCTGGCGGCCTGCTTCCTGGATTCGATGGCCACTTTGGGGCTGCCCGGCTACGGCTACGGCATCCGGTACGAGTTTGGCATCTTCCGCCAACTCATCAGCGATGGCCGCCAGATCGAGCAGGCCGACGCCTGGCTGCGCTATGGCAACCCCTGGGAGATCGCGCGCCACGAGTTCACCATGCCCGTCAACTTCTACGGGCGCCTGGAGCAGTACAAAGACGAAGACGGCCAGATCCACACCCGCTGGGTCGACACCCAGAAGATCCTGGGCGTGCCCTACGACATGCCGGTGGCTGGCTACGGCAACAACACCGTCAACACCCTGCGGCTGTGGTCCGCCCGCGCCAGCCGGGACTTCAACCTCTCGGTCTTCAACGACGGCGACTACCGCCGCGCGGTCGAAGAGAAGGCGCTGAGCGAGTCCATCTCCAAGGTCCTCTACCCCAACGACAAGTCCTACGAGGGCCGCGAGCTGCGCCTGAAGCAGCAGTACTTCTTCACCGCGTGTTCCATTCGGGACATCGTGCGCCGGTACAAAAAGACCCGCACCAGCTTTGACGAGTTCCCCGACAAGGTCTCCATCCAACTCAACGACACCCACCCGGCGATCGCCGTGGCCGAGTTGATGCGCGTCCTGGTCGACGAGGAGCAGGTGCCCTGGGAGCGTGCCTGGGAGATCACCACCCGGACGACCGCTTACACCAACCACACGCTCCTGGCCGAAGCGCTCGAAAAGTGGCCCGTGCACATGTTCGAGAAGCTCCTGCCCCGGCACCTGTCGATCATCTACGAGATCAACCACCGCTTCATGCGCAAGGTCCACATCTACGCCCCCAACGACAACGATCTGAAGCGCAAGCTGTCGATCTTTGAGGAGTCGGGCGAAAAGATGGTGCGGATGGCGCACCTGGCGGTCGTGGGCTCGCACAGCGTCAACGGCGTGGCGGCGCTGCACTCGGAGCTGGTCAAGAGCCAGTTGATGCCCGAGTTTGCCCAGATGTGGCCGCGCAAGTTCAACAACAAGACCAACGGGGTCACCCCCCGGCGCTGGATCCGCCAGTGCAACCCGCTGCTGAGCGAGGCCATCACCGCGCGCCTGGGCGACGAGGGCTGGGTGACGGATCTGGAGCGCCTCAAGGGTCTGGAGTCGCTGGCCGAGGACGAGGGCTTCCACCAGGAGCTTGAGGCCATCAAGCTGGCCAACAAGCGCCGTCTGGCGGCGGTCGTCAAAGCGCGCCACTTTGTGGACATCAACCCCAACGCCATCTTTGACGTCCAGATCAAGCGCATCCACCAGTACAAGCGCCAACTGCTCAACGCGCTCAACATCGTGGCCCTCTACATGGCCATCAAGCGCGACCCCAACATAGACATGGCGCCCAGGGTCTTCTTCATCGGCGGCAAGGCGGCCCCTGGCTACGCCATGGCCAAGCTCTACATCAAACTCATCAACGACATCGCCGCGATCGTCAACAACGATCCCGTCGTGGGCGACCGCATCAAGGTCTTCTTCCTGTCCAACTACGATGTCTCGCTGGCCGAGATCATCATCCCCGCCACCGACATTTCCGAGCAGATCTCCATGGCGGGCAAGGAGGCTTCGGGCACGGGCAACATGAAGTTTGCCATGAACGGGGCCCTGACCTGCGGCACACTCGACGGCGCCAACATCGAAATCCGCGACGCGGTCGGCGCCGAAAACTTCTTCCTCTTTGGTCTGACCGCCAAAGAAGTCCGCGAGCGCAAAGCCCAGGGCTACAACCCGCAGGACTACATCGAGGCCAGCCCCCGGCTGCGCGACGCCATCAGCCTCATCGCCTCGGGCTTCTTCAGCCCCGACGAGCCCGACCGCTTTAAGGCCGTCGTCGACACCCTGCGCTACGACGACACCTACCTGCACTGCGCCGACTTTGACGACTACCTGCGCTGCCACGCCGAGATCGACCGGGTCTGGCGTGACCGCAACGAGTGGATGAAGCGCGTGGTGCACAACATCGCCAACATGGGCCACTTCTCCAGTGACCGGACCATCTCGCAGTACGCCAGGGAGATCTGGAACGTGGCGCCGATTGAAGTGGAGCTGTGATGGGCAACGATCTGACCACAAAGGGATCCCATGTCTCCATCAGCGCGTTCAACAACCTGACGGTGGAGCTGGTCTGGACCACGGCGGTGGATTTGGACCTGGTGGTCTTCTACAAAACCCGCGACGGCCACAGCGGCGGCGTCTACTCCGAGCATTACAGCGGTGGCACCCGGGGAAACCTGGCCAAGGCCCCCTTCATTGAGCTTTCGGCCGACGCTGGCCTTGGCGCCAGCGGCGGGGACAACCGCGAGGTGCTCAAGATCGCGCGTCTGGACCACTTTGAGCAGCTCTGTGTATGCGCGCTCAACTACACCGGCGCCTCCTCCAACGACGGCGCCGGGGTCTGGAAGGACTACGACGCCCGCGTCGAGGTCAAGACCGACGGCGGTCAGGCCTTCCGCGTGGTCCTCGACAGCGCCCAGCCCGGTCCCGTGGCCATGATCTGCAAGCTGCTGCCGACCTTTTTGGGCTCGGATCTGGTCAACAAGAGCCAGATCATGACCCTGGAGGCGCTGCGACAGGCCGCGCCCGGTGCTTCGGCCTTTGAGGTGAGCAAAACGGCGAGCCCGTCGCCGTGACCGAGTACGCCCATGCCCCTGACCAGCAGGCCGACCCTGGCAGCGACGGCGGCCAGCGCGTCCTTGGGCCCTGGTCGGCGATGTCGCTGGTGGCTGGCTCCATGCTGGGCATCGGCATCTTCTTAACCCCCTCCATTGTGGCCACCCACGTCCACTCCGCCGGGCTCTTCTTTGGGCTCTGGGTTGTGGCCGGGCTGGCCGCCATCGCTGGCGCGGTGGCCTACGCCGAGCTGGGCACCATGATGCCCAAAGCCGGCGGCGACTATGTCTTTTTGCGCCGCGCCTACGGCTCCTCGACGGCCTTTGCCAGCGGTTGGGTGGTCTTTGGGGCCGTGTTCACCGGCTCGATCGCCGCCATGGCGGTGCCGCTGCTGACCTATCAGGTGCCAGCGCTCTTAAAACCGATCGGGATGGGCTTTGACCCCGCCGCCGTGGTGCTTGGTCCCATCACCACCGCCCAGGCGCTGGCCGTCCTGTTGGTCATCGCCGTCACCGCGCTGAACGCTTTGGGGGCTCGGCTGGGAGCCCTGCTCCAAAACCTGACCACCGTGCTTCCCGTGGCCGTTTTTGCCGTGGGGGCCGTGGTGGCCGTTTTGACCGCTGAGCCTCCGCCGCAACCCGACATCGAGGTCTCGGCGCTGACCCCGGCAGGTCTGGCGGCGGCCTACATGGCGGTCTACTTTGCCTACTCGGGCTGGAATGCGGTGATTTATGTGGCCGGCGAGGTCGCGCGACGCGAGCGCAACATCCCTCTGGGGCTTGTTGGTGGGACGTTGGGCATCATGGTCTTGTATCTGGTGATGTGCGGGGCGTTTATGGCGGTGCTGGGTTACGACGGCTTGCGTCAGGCTGGAGAGGCCGGGACCGCCGCCGCTTATGCGCTGGGCGGCCCCATGCTTGGCTGGGCGATGACGTTTTTGATTGCTTTTGGACTGCTGGGGACGCTCAACGGGACGGTGCTGGCCGGTGCGCGCGTGGCCTACGCCATGGCCCACGGCGGCGCGCTCTGGAAGGCATTTGGCCAGCTTTCGCCGCGCACCCAGGTGCCAGCGCGCGCGCTGTGGATTCAGTGCGTCATCGCGTGCGCTTTTGTGCTCAGCGGGACCTTTGAGCAGCTCTTGAATCTGGTCAGCTTGGCGATGTTGGCCATTGGTGCGTTGACTGTGGGCGCGGTCTTTGTGCTGCGCCGCCGCGAACCCCAGGCCCCGCGACCCTACCTGGCCACGGGCTACCCCTGGTTGCCGGCCTTCTACTTGCTGGCCAGTGTGTTGGTGGTGGGGGTGATGGTCACCGAGGCGGCGACCAACCCGTCGTGGAAGACCGGTTTTCCGCTCCTGGGCCTGGGTTTGTTGGTGGCGGCGTGGTTGGTCCACCGCCTGCTTCCAGCCCCCCAGGGATGAGCGCTCTTTGTGGGCGAAGGCTGGTCAACGGTCGATGAATTGCGGTTCGATCCATCACAGCGCGCTCATCTCTGTGGGGCTGGAAGCCATGTGCGGCATCAAAGCGGCCTGACGGGCCTGCGTTTGGGGTGGCAAGCGGAGGATGAGGGAGTCGAACCCTCAAGAGAATTTTCTATCCCAACGGTTTTCAAGACCGCTGCCGTCACCAATCGGCGTGACCCTCCAAAGTGTCTGGAGCGGGATTCGAACCCGCATACGGGTGGGTTTAAGCCACCTGCCTTTTCCCATTAGGCCACCCAGACAGTGTCGAACCAGTGGATGCGGAGGGACTTGAACCCCCAGGGCCGGTCAAGGCATTGCGTTTACAGCGCAACCCGCTACCAAATTACGGTCTACACATCCTTACTTTTCCTCTCATCGATGCCGTTTTCACCGGCATCGATGAGAGGAAATACCCGAGGAGGGATTCGAACCCCCAACCTTCGGCACCTCATGCCGACGCCATCTTCCAGTTGGGCCACTCGGGCGGGCGTCGCTTGCGCCTTTGTGGGCGCAAGCGACAAGCGGAAGATGAGGGAGTCGAACCCTCAAGGACCTTTCGGCCTCGTCCGGCTAGCAACCGGGTGCCATCACCTGTTGGCTTGATCTTCCATGGTGCACCGCCTGTGTTTTGCAGCGGTGCCAGGGCCCAGCGTGGGATTCGAACCCGCAGGGGGGATTTGCTTCAGGTCCCTCCTGCCATTTTCTGGGCTGATTTTGGACGCACTTGTGGCGTCTGTTTTGAATTTGTTTTTGTTATTTTGTGTCTGTTGTTTGTTTGTGTTTTGTTTTTGCTTTTTAGTTTTTGTGTTTTGTTGTTTTGTTTGTCAATGGGTTTTTGTTGTTTTGTTTTTGAGTTTTCGCTGGTCAGCTTCAGCCTTCAGGTGTCCTTGTGCGTGTGTGCATTGCGGAGCGTGCCTGGGGTCTTTGGGTTGACCTTTGATGGGGAGCGAGGGGACTCGAACCCCCACCTGCCTGGCTCTTCAACCAGCGCCTCTTCCTTATTGGGCCACGCTCCCGTATGTGACGCACCTCGAGTGTTGAACGACGTGTCTGTCGGTGTTCTTGGTTTTCTGTGTGTGGTTTTGGGCAACAAAAAAGCCCCCTTTGGACGATGCCAAAGGGGGCTTGAATGAGCTGGATTGCAAGTGCGTGTTACACGCTCCGAGCTCGGACCTCCTCTGGCATACAAGTGCCCAGATACAGACTCGACAACAAGGACGAGCTGCTAAGGCTAAGGAGTGAGCTGGAGGATAGCGTGAACATGACTTTATATCTCTTCAAACCGTGTTGGGTTATGACATCGCTGCCAGGGCTTTGCCTGACGTCGAGAAATCTAAACGTGTCTTTGTGAAGTGTCAAGCAGTAAAATGCATTTTTGTTGTTTTGTTTTGGTTGGAGTTTTGATTCTGGATGCGATCGTGGGGCGGTGTGGTGTTTTGTGTGGGTTGTGGGGTGGTTTGGCAAAAGGTTCAGGAGGGGGGCCTATGATGGCGGTGTCCCGCGTTGTTATGAATGAAATGTTGATTGCTTCTATGGGGGGTGGTGGCCCTTGACGACGTGATCGCCATGGCCTAACGTGACACACGGCGTCCATTTGAAATTGCCAACTCCTGGCAACACGATTGTGCGCCGTTGGTGGGTTGGCAATGGTCAAGCGCCTCTCTGACATGTGTTTGTGGGCTCCAACGGGGGCCGCGTTGTCCGGGGTGCTCTTGTGTTGTTGCCGCGACCGCATCTTCTCTTCTGGGCGTCTACAAGACCATTGGTGAGCCCATGCATCGGGCCGTCAGCGGGGTGGTTTGCACACATGCCCCGGTGTTCGGTGGGTCTGGTTCATCGCACAAGGTTCTTTGTCATCTGCTGGCCATGACCTGGCTTCCCCCATGTCCGACTCTCGAAAAACACTCGATCCAAACCTGCGCCGCACCCTTCAGATGATGGAGGGGGAGCATCCAAAGACGCCCTCATCCTATGAAGTGACCAATCATTTTCCCGGGGTGGAGGTCCTCTACCACTACGACCTGGATTGCATTGGTCTGGTGACCCCTCCGGAGCTCTTTCTTAGCGGGGAGCAGGTGACGTTTGGGCGCGAGCACCCGTTTTTTATGTCGTTGACGGAGCCGCTGAGCCAGGGCAGGACGCTCAAGGACCCCTGTGTCAGCCGCAACCAGCTCCAACTGCGCTGGATGGCAGGGTTGGGGTGTTTTGAGATCAGCGTGCCTTCGCGCGCGCGCCGCCCTGTGTGCACGCTGCGCGGTGAGCCCGACGACTCGGGGCTTGTGCAGCCTGTCATGGAGCGGATCTCGGGCAAGCGCCTGGTGTACCCCGGCGAGATCATCACGGTGGGCGACCGCGCCATTTTTATGCTCACCTACCGGCCTTTTGTGGGCAACCTCGACCGGATGGGGATGATCGGCGAGGAGTTGTGCATGTGGCACGTGCGGTGGAACATCCGCACGTCGGCGCGTTTCAGGCGCCCAGTGTTGATTTACGGCGAGACGGGCACAGGAAAAGAGTTGGCCGCCAGGGCGCTCCACGCTTGCTCCGAGCGCGGCACGCGGCCCATGCAGGTGGTCAACTGCGCGGCGCTGCCCGAAAATCTGGTTGAGAGCATCCTCTTTGGGCACAACAAAGGGGCGTTTACCGGGGCAGAGGGCGATCGTCCCGGGCATTTTCGCGCCGCTGACCGCAGCTCCATCTTTTTGGATGAGATCGGCGAGCTTCCCATGGGGACCCAACAGCGTCTCCTGCGCACTTTGCAGGAGAACACGGTCACCCCCGTCGGCTCGGTTCAGGAGATCGAGGTCGATGCGCGTTGCATCGCCGCCACCAACCGGGATCTTGCCCAGGAGGTCAACGCGGGGCGTTTTCGCGCAGACCTCTACTACCGCATCGCGGCCCACAGGCTCTCAATGCCGCCGTTGCGCGAACGTCGGGGGGACATCCCAAGGCTCTTTGTCCACTTCCTGCGTGAGCAGCGCAACGAATACCAGGAGCTTTCGCGTCTGTGGCGCCCCGTGGACGCCTTTCAGCCCCCAATCCCCATGAGCTTCTTTGCTGAGCTGCTGGTCGATCCCTGGCTTGGCAACGTGCGTCAGCTTCAGAACGTGGTGGAGAGCACAGCGCAGGTCAATCTGCGCAAAGGACGCTTTGTGCTCCCCACCTGGCGCATGTCCGCGGTCCAGCCCAGCGGACCCGTTCCCATTGTGCCCAACAACCCGACCGTTGAACCAGAGCCCGCCGCGTTTCAAACCGAGGACACCTTTGATGGGCCCTACGACATGGTGCTTCAGCGCATCGTGGAGCACCTCAATGTCTCGCGCAGCACGCTGCGCCGGCTTTTGAGCCCCAAAGAGGTGTCCATGTTGCACCACAAGACCCAGGCTGGGGCGCTTGAAGACGCCGTTCAGCACGGTGTGGAGTTGGTGTCCAACAACCTAGCTCAGATTTTAGAGCGGCACGGCTACAATCAAACCCACGTGGCCAATGAACTGGAGTTGTCCCGCACGACGCTCATCCGCGTCATGAGGATCCTGGGCTTTACCCGCGCCAGGGACCTTAGCGCCCAGGACATTCAGGCGGCCTTGATGGTCTCTCAGGGGGATCACAACCAGGCGGCCAGAGCGCTGCGCGTGTCGGCGCGCGGTTTGCGCCTGCGCCGCAGCGAACTCAACATCTGACATTGTGGTGGTGTGGGCGCTCAGGCCATCAAGTGTGTGCCTGGCAGCGTGGTGCCCATGACGACTGGGCCCACGGGTGACACTGGGGTCCATGAGGGCACAGGCCCGGTGCCCATGACGTTGGTGACCTGCTGGGTGGCCAGCCAGATGGTGAAGCCCACGTTGATGGTGGCTTCAATGGCGGCAAAGAGCGTCTTGTGTTTGTTGTCTTCGTCTTTGTCGCGCACGCTGCGGTCCAAGCTCAAGTGCATCACGTTCTGCAGCACGCCCGGCACGCACATGCCGATCATGCCCGGAGAAGGGCACGTGATCAGCGGCATGGGCACATTGGGGGTCGGCGGCGCCACCGGCGAGGGTGAGGCGGCAAAGAGCGGGTACCAGGGCAACCCTGGGATGGCCACGCCTTTTTGCCAGATGCCAAAGGCCTTGCCCAGCCCGGCCGCCACGGCATCTCTGTAAGCCGCCATGGAGCCCTGCATGCTGGCGCACGGCGAGGCGTTTTTGATGAGCGGCTCAAGGTCGGGTCCGGTGAGACAGCCCGGGGTGCCGATGGCCGCCACGGCCTGGATTTGAACCCCTGCAAAGGCCGCCGACATCCGCCACTTGTCGTGGGCTTCGATGATGGCGTCCAGCATGGTGTCATGGAACTCTTTGAACTGTTTGCCCATCATGTTGCAAGCATCCTGATGGTACTTGTTCATGTTGTCGGGCTTGAAGAAGGGGATGGGCATGTTGGGGATGCCCACACGCTCATTGGGCTTCAAACAGTTGTGAAAGTGGCTGCGTTCGGGCTCCAGGCGAGGTTCTCGCCAGTCATGCGGGATGCGCTTGTCGTATTCGGCAAAGGCCACGTGACCCAGAATCTTGATGAGCTTCATCGATGGCATGACCTGTGTCTCCTCGCTCCGTGTCGGTCCGCGCGCTTGGGTGCCCCGTGCAATGGGGTGACGCGACAGTCCGATGTGCTGGCCAGCGCTTCAAAACCTAGCAACCCTCCTTTTAAACATCAACCGCCTGGACATTGATCCCCGGTCCGGGCCAATGGTAATTTTCTGGCCGCGAGCCTGGTTGGAGGCGCCTGGTGCATGTCCTGGTGCATGTATGGTGACAGCCGGCAGCCACAATCATAGGAGGACGCGGTGTCTGAAAAGGTCACCACCGACGACATCAAGGCCACGCGCGCGATGCTTGATGAGATCGCAGGCCAGATGCAAAAGACCAAGGACGTCAAAGAGTTGGGGACGCTCGCTGAGCGCGTCAAACTGGTGGCCAGCCAGCTTGAGCGCCAGGCCATCACCTACGAGGCCCAGCAGGCGGCCCTCTTGCCACCTGGTGCCATCGAAACCGAGACGCGCGTGAAGGTTCAGTTGACCCCGGAGCAGCGCACCATGGTCATGGCCGAGACCGGTTTGAGCCTCGAAGAGGTGGAGCTGGTGGGGTCGGGCGCCGTTTGGTTGCACACGCTGCCCAACGTGGTGCCTGCCGAGATCAACCGCGCCGTGCTCAAGGCCGCCCGGCGCCTCCAGGCCGAGCAAGACGCGCGGCGCGAAGCCGAGATGCTGATGGCCAAGCTCAACGCCACCGAAGACCCCAAGCTCAAGGCCCAGCTTCAGCGCGCTCGCAAGGACCCCAACTTCATGGGCGGGCTCCTGCACAAGAAGTGATTCCATTGGCTTCGCTGTCCCACAAACGCCCGTCCTCAAAAGTTCAGCAGCCGACCCAGCACATCAGATTGCAGGGAGTGGAGCCGCTGCACCATGCCAATGGACGCCTCTTCGACCACGCGCTGCCGCGTCAACTCAGCCGTGGCCCGCGCCACATCCACGTCTTCCATCCGCGAGCGGCTCTGGGCCAGCGCCTGGGCGCGTTGCGCTTCGTTCTCCCGCATGGCCCGCAGCCTGGATGAACCCGCGCCGATCCTGGCCCGCAGCGCGACCACCTCGTCGCGGGCCGTTTGGAGCATGTCCACGGCCTCAAGCGCCGCCTGCGGATCGTCCAGCGACATCTGTGTCAGCGCCAGCGCGTCGAGCGTCGAGTCCACCGGCAAGCCTGTCTTGAAGCGATCCCCGGAGTCTGGGCCCACCTGAAACTCCACGCTCGTTGAGCCAAACCCCGACGTGATCCCGTCTGCGATGTTGCCCAACGCCGCCTGAATCCTGTCTCCGGCCCCGTTGCCCTTGTCGTAGAGTGTCCCTCCACTGGCCCCCGTCAGCCCCGAGAAGGTGTCGTGGTGGCGGTCGTCTGCGATGACGTGCAGCGCAACGCGGGCCTCGCGCGCGCTTGAGGCGATGGTGCCCTGGGTTTCATCGCCCGGCAGAAGGTCGGCTTCACGGCGCGTGTCGGTGATGTAGATGATGTGCCGCTCGGCGGCTTGTTGGCGCCAGGTGAAGGCGTCGGGGGAGTCTCCATCGGCGTTGACGCCGTGGTGAAAGGCGCTGTACGGGTCCACCGCCCCAAAACCCAGCTGCACCGACATCAGTTGGTCCATAAAGTTGTCCTGGGCGATGTCAGAGAGCTTCACCACCCCATCGCTGGGGTCGGCGGGGGTGAAGACTTTGGAGAGCCCAAATTGAACGTCCAGGTTGGCATCCTCAAAGCGCTGCCGGAAGGCCCCGATCCCCGATTGAAGCTGCGCCAACTCCCCACCCATCGACGCCGAGGTGTCGATCATAAAGCCCACATCCACCTTGTGGGTCGTCAACAACCTGTCGGAACCAAACCGGGTGCCTCGCGCGATGGACTCAATGGTCTGAAGCGCCTCAGAAGCTTCGGTGCCCAGCGCCAGCCGGTCCGCGTCGTTCAATGTGTCGCTGGAGGCCGCGATGGCCAACTCGCTGAGCCTGTCCAGTGTCTCCAGGATATGCCCCAGCCCTCCATCGGCGGCGTCCATCGTCATCAGGCCCACGTCGATGTTCCGCTGAACCACGGCGCTGGAGCGCGCCTTGGAACGCGCCCCCAGCGCCCGCGCAGAACCGGCCGGATCGTTGGCCGCCGCGTCGAGCTTGTTGCCCGTGACCAACGAGCGCTCCAAGCTCCTGGCTTTGCGCTGGGTGCGCGCCATGTGCCGAAGCAGGCGCCGCTGTGTCGCTGTGGTTCCTGTGGTGAGCATCCTTCTCTCTGTGCCCGATGACTGGCCTGTGACCCATCGGAAGATCTTTACCCAGGCTTGACGTCATGCGCTGCAGGCACAGAAATGAAGCCTCCAAAGAAGAGCCCCGAGGGCACCTCGCTCTCTCCCAACCACCACAACCCACAGGATGGCCCCTTTGAACCGCACTCGCCTCACCCAACATGATCTTGAGCGCACCTTGCGTCGCATCGATGGCCGCCCCTATCCGGCCTACAAAGACACCCGCGGCAGCTACACCTTTGAGGACCACGGGTTTGTGCTGGAGATCATCCATGTCCAGGGCGACCCTTTTGCGGCGCCGTCGTTGATCGAAGTGCGCGTGCCGGTGCAAGACACCGCTGCGATCGAAGTCGGCTTGGACAACCCGGTGCGGCGCGTGGGTGTGGAGGATGCCCTCTTGAGGCTCTTCTCGCGCGCAGTGCGCAGGGGAGGGCAGCGTCGAGGCTCGGGCAAATCGGGTCAGTGGGGCGTGGTGCGTTTGGGTCAGGAGATTCTGGCGCGCACGGCCTGCGAAATCCGCCAAGGGTGGATTCATCTGCGCATGACCGTGGGCCTGCCTGCCCGAGGGCGGCGCATTCAAGGCATTCAAGCCGCACAAATGTTTGGTCGCGAGCTGCCTTCCATGATCGAGTCCGGCGTCTTTGAGGCCACTGCCCAAGAACTCGAAGCCCACGCCAACGCCAACGAGGATCAGGACCACCTGCGTCACCTGCTCGACCAGCGCGGCTGGGTGGCCTTCATCGCCAATGGCGCCGTGCTGCCGCGTCGCAGCGGCATCGATGACCGCCCGTTGGACCAGAGCGCCGTGTCCTGGCGTTCACCGCCTGAAATGGAGGCCTCCGTTGTCCTGCCCCACGCCGGAAAAGTCACGGGCACGGCCATCCCCGAGGGGGTGACGCTCATTTGTGGGGGCGGCTACCACGGCAAGTCCACCGTGCTGCGGGCCTTGTCCCGGTCGGTCTACAACCACATCCCCGAAGATGGCCGTCATCTGTGCGCCACAGTTGAAGACGCCGTGATGGTTCGGGCCGAAGATGGCCGCCGAATTGAGGGTGTGGACATCTCGGCGTTCATCAACAACCTGCCCGATGGCCGCAGCACCACCGCCTTTGACTCCGACAACGCCAGCGGCTCCACCAGCCAAGCTGCCGCCATCATGGAGGCCCTTGAAGTTGGCGCAGCGTGTCTGCTGATCGACGAAGACACCTCGGCGACCAACTTCATGGTCCGCGACCGGCGGATGCAGGAGTTGATCGCCACCGACAAAGAGCCCATCACGCCCTTTGTGGACCGCGTGCGCGAGTTGGACAAGGACCACGAGGTCTCGACGGTGTTGGTTGTGGGCGGTGCTGGCGATTACTTTGAGGTCGCCGACCACGTCCTGGTCATGGACGCCTATCGGCCTCGGGTGGCCACCGAAGAGGCGCGCCAGATCGCCAAGGCCCATCCCTCAAACCGTCTGCGCGAAGGGCGCCAGGGTCTTTGTGAGCCAGCAGGCCGCGTGCCGCTGCCCAAGGGCTTTGACAGCCGCAAAGGGCGGCGCGATGGCAAGGTTCGAGCCCGCGAGACCCGCTCGATTCAGTTTGGCGAGCACGAGATTGACGTGTCTTTGCTGGGTCAGTTGATCGACGATGGTCAGACGCGGACCATTGGGGACTGGCTCTTGAGGTGCGAGCGAGAGTTGGTCGATGGGCAGCGGACGCTTGAAGAGATCTGTGAGGCGCTCGAAGAGACGGTGGAGCACAAGGGCCTGTCGAGCACCACAGCCCGAGGCGCTGGCAACCGGGTGCTGGTCAGGCGCTACGAGTTTGCGGCGGCCCTCAACCGACTGCGCACGCTCAAAGTCCGCCGAAAGTAGGCCGAAAGGGGCCCCGAGGCAGACATCAAAGATGGCATAGACGACAAAAGGGGTTGGCCGATGATGGCCAACCCCTTTGTTTTACGTGTTTGGACTGGCTGGTGGCTCAGAGGTCGAGGATGTAGAGGCGCATGCGCTCGACATCATCGGCGCTCCAGAACGGGCCGCCCTGGGGCATGGTGCTGCCAAAACCACCCACATCGGCTTGGGTGCCTGCGATCTTGTGCCACAGGTAGCTGGCCTGGGGATCGCCGGGGGTCAGCAGGGTGATGCCTGCGTTGCCGGTCTGGCCGATGGTGTTGGCTTCAAAGTCCAGGAGGGTCACGCCGCCCGAGGGGAAGTTGGCGCCGTGGCAGAAGTTGCACTCGGCGTCGAAGCGGGCCTGAAGCTCTGCGGTGGTGAAGGGCTGGAGGTTCTGGTTGCCGCCCTCCACGGTCCAGACAAAGCTGATCTCGACCGCGTTGCCCTGGTTGTCATCGACGGTGATGTTGACGGCAAAGGGGCTGCCGGCGGCGTCCTCGATGATGCCGCTGATGAGCCCGGTGTCGGCGTCGATGAAGAGCCCGGGGGGCAGGTTCTGGCCATCGAAGTTGAGCAAATCGCCTTCGGGGTCGGTGGCGATGACCTGCAAGAGGACTTCGTCTTCGACCAGGCCAAACTGGTCTTCAATGGGATCAACCTGAGGGGGCTGGTTGCCGCCCTGGCCGCAGCCGTCGTTGTTGGCGCCGGGGGTGCCCTGATCGCCGTCGCCATAAACCACGGTGCCTTCAACCCAGTTGCCAACGTTGTCGTTGTCGGTGGCGTTGAAGAAGTCACAGGCAAGCTGGGCCGAGACGCCCGAGGCGTACGGGAAGTTGCTGCCGTAGTCCACGGTGTCGATCTGGGCGCCTTCGCAGGTCAGCGTAATGATGTCGCCGCCGTTGGCCAGCGCCAGACCTTCGTAGACCACATCGACGTCGGGCAGGCCACCGTTGGCCTCCGGGTTGCCGTTGATGGCAAAGAGCACAAAGCCTCCGGGCTCAACAAAGACATCCTCGGTGATGGCCGAGTTGGCGGCGTTGTCGCTGACCACGCAGCCGTTGAGGTTGAGCGTGCGGTTGGTGGTGTTGTGCATCTCAAACCACTCGCCGAAGTTGTCGGGCACCGACGCGGGGTTGGGCATAAATTCCGTGACGACCATGTCGCCGGGTTGGATGCCCTGCGGGGGCGGCGTCAACTCAAAGCTGCCAGAGAGGTTGTCTTCTTCGTTGAGCTCGTTGAACTCATCAAAGAGGTCCACAAAGACCCAGACAAAGCCCGTCTCGGGCAGCTCGGCCTGGGGATCGATGGCCAGCGTGTCGCCAGCGGCGATGTCCACCTCTTGCTGTACGACGCTCAAAGGCTCATCGAAGATGGGGTTGGGCGGCTCGGGGCTGTTGGTGACAAAGACGCCCAGGGTCAGCAGTCCGGTGGCGGAGGCGTTGCCGCCGTTGGTCACGACCGTGAAGATCGTGTTGTCGATGACGGTGTCGAGGATGATCGACAGCTCGGGGTTGCCCACCGGGGGGCCTTCGATGAAGAAGCTGCCAGAGAGGTTGTTGTTCTCGTCGGCCTCTTCGACCTCTTCGGTGGCATCCACAAAGGCCCACAGGAAGGCGGGGCCCTGCACTTCGGGGGCCGCCAGCGAGAGCGTCAGGCTGTCGCCCGCCAGCAGATCCAGCCCGATGATGCTCAGGTCCACCGGGTCGTCGGCGAAGGGATCGGGCGGCTCGGGGCCTTCGGTGACAAACCAGGCCACGGCGACGTCGCCGTTGAAGGCCTGATCGCCGCTGTTGATGAAGTCCACCGTGGCCAGACCTTCAATCACCTCAAGGATGGACGCCTGGAGGTCGGGCAGTTGTGCGGGTGGGACGATGACGAAGCCCGGCGAGAGGTTGTTGAACTCGTTGCTCTCCTCGACGGTGTCGGCGCTGTCGATGAGGGCGCGCAGGAAGGTGCCATCGGGCAACACGCCTTCAAGCGGGATCTCGAAGCTGGTCTGGAAGCCCACATCGAGCAGGGGCAGCTCCAGGGTCAGCGTCCCGAGGAGGTCGTTGTTGTTGGGGATGGCGGCGTCGGGGCGAGCAAAGATGGCCAACTCTGCGTTCTGGGCAGGCAGCTGGGCGTTGCCCTGGTTTTGCACGTCCACGGTGATCGTGCTGGACTGGCCATCGATGGTGTAGTTGCTGACAAAGACCTGAAGGTCGGGCAGTTCGGCGTTGGGGTCGGTGACCTGCAAGGCCTGGCTGGCGTTGTTGCCTTCGTCGCTCTCGACCACTTCGTCTTGGATGTCGATGAAGCCAAAGACGAACTGACCGGGTTCGGGCGCTGGCATCGCGGGGGAGAAGGTCTCGCTCTGGCCGCGGGCCAGGATCAGGTTGATTTCGGTGGTCCCGATGAGGTCCTCGGGGTTGAGCTGGTCGGGGACGTCACTGACGAAGATGCCCAGATCCACCGCTTCCTGCTCCAGGAAGTTCTGACCGATGTTGGTCACGGTGTAGAAGAGCGTGGTGACCTCATTGATGTCGAGCTGCAACAACTCGATGATCAAGTCGGGCTGCTGAGGGGGCGGCGCGAGCATCTGGGGCAGCGAGAGGTTGTTGTTCTCGTCAAGCTCCTCCACATCATCAAAGAAGTCCACGAGGGCCCACAGGAACATCCCGTCGGGGATGTTCTGGTCGATGACAAACGGGATCTCCAAGAATCCACCAGGCTCCAGGAACTCGCCGATGTTTGCAGGTTGGACGCTGATGGGCTCGCCTTGAGGGGGCGTTTCGGGATCGGGGGTCAAGAAGAAGGCCACCGAAATCTCTGGCCCAGGCACGGGCACGTCGCCGTCGTTGAAGATCTCCAAGGAGCCCTGAACCACGCCTTCGTTGGTGACATCCACCAGGTTGGTGGTCAGGTCCGGCAGCAACTGGTTGCCGCCAATCTCCAGCGGGAAGGGCGCGCTGAGGTTATTGTTCTCATCGCCCTCTTCAATGACCCCAAAGATGTCGACCTCAAGGTAGACGTCGTAGGAGCCGGGGGGCAGGAGTGGGAGGAAGGAGATGTCGATGTCGCTGAAGTTCTGGCCCGGCTCAAGCTGGGCGACTTCGGCAACATCCAACTGGATCAGCGTGTTTTCGTTGGGGGCTTCGCCGCGGGCGGTCAAGTGGATGCCGTACTCGATGCCTTCGCCAAAGAAGGGGATGCTGCCCTGGTTGGCGATCTCGTACGTCACATCCAACCGGACCCCCTCTTCAAAGGTGACAAAGGCGTCGTTGACTGTGCCGACCAGATCCACCGCTTGCTCGGGGATGGTGACAAACATGGGCTCGGAGGCGTTGTTGCTGGTGTTGAACTCGGTGATCTCGTCGTTGATCACAACAGTCAGGTAGAGATCGTAGTCACCCGGCTCCAGGCCCAGGTCAAAGAGCGGCACGCTCTGCTCAAACGGAAAAAGGTCGCCCTGGGGGTAATCCTGGCAGATAAAGTCGCCGAATTCTTCAAGAAAGAAGACGCCCTCAAAGAACGGGAACGTGGGGGCGGGGTCACCAGCGGGGACCGCCACCGCGCCAATCTGAACGCAAGTGTTGACGTCCTGGAAGCCCACGTTGCCGTAGAGGCCCAGAGTGGTCAGGTTGTTGCCTTCGAGGAAGGCCTGTGACTCGGCCCAGGCCATGTCAAATCCGCAGGCGACGTTGTTGTTGCAGTCGTCGTCTTCACAGTCGAGCAGGCCGTCGCAGTCGTTGTCCAACCCGTCGTTGCAAGAGCCGCGGCCTTCGTCCTCGACCTCAAGCTGGCGAGCAAAGTTCAACGTGGCCTCGTCCACCACGCTGGCCTCGGCGCTGACCGTCAGTGAGGGCGCGCCCTGACCGACATTCAACTGGGCTTCACCACCCAGGAGCCTGATGACGGCCTCGCCAGCCTCGGCGTCGGTGTCCAAAAGGCGAGTGTTGCCGACACCTTCGAAGGTCACGGGGGTTTCGTTGTTGGAGGTCAGGCGCAGATCGCCGATGGCGGGGTTGCCAAGGGCGTCAAAGGCCAGCACGTCGAGGGTGGCAGGTGAGAGTTCACAGGCCGCGATGCCCTGGTTGGCTTGGCCCAGCAGGACCTCAAAGGGCTCGCCGGGCAGGAAGCGGCCGGTGGCGCGGTCGCTGATGATCAGCGGGGCGATGTCGTCGATGGTCCAGCCTTCGCCGGTCACATTGGCGTTGTTGAGCGCCAGGGTGAAGACCACATCGACCTCTTCAAGTTGGCAGGACAGCTCCGTCAGGTCGATCTGCACGTCCTGGAAGCCGCCGCTGTTGCCCTGGAAGCCCACAATCGGAGCGCCATCGACGTCGATCTGGCCGTTGTAGGTCACGTCGCCAAAGGGCACGGCGACCTGCTCGTTGACCAGCACCACGCCCACAGCGCCAGGGGCGATGTCGATGTTCTGACGGAAGAAGAGCCGCACCTCATCGCCGTCCTGCACGCAGGGCAGGGGCATGGTGAAGAGCAGCGAGCGCGTCTCCAGGCCTTCCTCCTGGCTGGGGGCGTAGTTGCCGCCCAGGACCGTGGACACCGCGTCGATGCCCGATGCGGCGCCGCCGATCGGGGCGCCGATTTGCCATTCGGGGCTG
Organism: uncultured Pseudomonadota bacterium; assembly: GCA_937123825.1. Taxonomy (GTDB): domain Bacteria; phylum Myxococcota_A; class Bradymonadia; order Bradymonadales; genus CAKZKQ01. The sequence continues at coordinate 166 of CAKZKQ010000278.1, read as the reverse complement.
TCGGTGGCCAGGTTCGGGATCACGCGGTCGATGTCAAAGAAGGGATCGAAGGCCACGCCCACGGCGTTGATGCCTTCGGGGGCGGAGACGAGGATGTCCACCGGGCCGATGGCGACGGGGGTGACCGTCAAGGTGCCTTCGCCGGTGAAGGAGAAACCCTCGATGA
>CAKZKQ010000277.1 GCA_937123825.1 uncultured Pseudomonadota bacterium | reverse complement strand
TGGGCGCGCAGCGGGTCTTGTTGGATGGCGCGCAGGGCGGCGGCGAACGTTCTTGGGGGGAGTGCTCTTGCTGAGGGCGGCCCGTCATGTGTGGGGGTGGCGCCTGCGCTTGGGGGCCGGGGTTCAGGTGTTGAGGACGCTGCGTTTGGGTCGCTGAACTTCAATGCGTCGGGGTTGACGGTGCGCAGCGCGTCGGCAAAGAGGCCTGCGTCGGCAAAGCGCTCTTCGGGGTTGGGGGCCAGGGCCTGGGCGATGATGGGGCCGAGCGCCGAGTCCATGATGTGGGGTGGAAGGTCGAGTTGGCCGCTGCCGTGGCGCATGATGCATTGGTAGGGGGCGTCGTCGTTGACGACGGGGGTGCCGGTGAGCATTTCGACCAGGATGAGGCCCATCTGGTAGACATCGCCTGCGGGTAGGACGCGTTGTTTGGCGACGTACTCTGGCGAGAGGTATTGGGGGGTGCCGCACATGAAGCCGGTGTTGGTCAGGCGGCCTGTGGGGTCCTGGGTGATGTGGGCGATGCCAAAGTCGACCACGCACAAAGAGCGCCGCCGCCGTCCTTGTCGGACAAAGAGGTTGGAGGGCTTGAGGTCTTTGTGAACGACGCCTTGTGCGTGGGCCACGTCGAGGGCGTCGAGGGCGTTGAGGCAGAGCGCGATGGCCTCTTTGGGAGGCAGAGCGCCGACGCGGTTGAGTTCTTCGTCCAGATCGTGGCCCTGGAGCAGCTCCATGACCATGAAGGGCTGCTCGTTGGGACCGTCGCGCAGGATGCCAGCGTCGTAGATGGTGATGGCGTTGGCGTGCTCGATGCGTGCGGAGGCCTTGATCTCGCGCTCAAAGCGGTCGAGGGCCTCTTTTTTGTCGTCGTCGTGGAGGTTTTCCAGCGGGAGGTTGAGGATTTTGATGGCGACGGTGCGCTCAATGACCTGGTCATGGGCGCGGTAGACCTGCGCCATACCGCCGTGACCCAGCAGGTGCTCAATCCGGTAGCGCTCGTGCAGGATGTCGCCTTTGGAGAGTCGCTCTTTAAGTCTGGGGCGGTGGTTCATGATCCATGAAGGGGCGCACGATCAACTCAAGACGGCTTCATGCCCAAGGATCAGGGGGAGGGTGGTGGGGTGTCAAGGCACATGTTGCGCCAGAGATGCTTTGTGCCCTTCTGGTTTCAGGAAGTCGTCACGGGGTCTTGTTCCAGGCGTTGAAGAGCGGCGTCGTAGAGCGCGTCATCATGGGCGCTCCATTGTGCTCCTGCGAAGGCTTTGGATGTGGTCAGCGCGGCCTGCAAGGCGGCTTTTCGGTCGTGGATGGTGTCCACAAACCGAGGCGACGGGCTCATCCACCAGTGTTGGCCACCGATGACGGAGAGCGGCTGGATGTGGTAGCGATCCAGGAAACGGTTGATTTGAGAGCCCTCCCAGGGGGTGATGGTCCCGTGGGTTTCCAGATCATGGCGCATGAAGTGTTCACCGCGCGATTCCCCGCTGCGTCTGTGGAACGCCTCGTCCTGGCGAAAGGTCTCGGCCAGTTGTCGCCAGGCCTCGTCGCCGCCGTCCAACTCGCGGGCCCAGGTCAGGCAGGCGTAGACCGAGTCAAAGCCGCTGCGCCAATGGCGCGCCCGGCGGATGGTGGTGGGCGTTACGTCGTTGTCCAGCGTTTGCCAGACTGTGCGCCAGTGCCGCAGTGGGCCGCGTCGGCGCCCTTTGAGCACGCGCTTGGCGTAGAGGTGTACGAAGGCCTCGTGTGGGTGCCAGAAGATCAAGGGTTCCAAAAAGATGCGCAGCGTTGGGTTGGCTTTGTAGAGCCGCGCGGCCTGGTCAGCGGCGTCGTCCTTGGCCCGAAGGCCGGCCAGGTGCCACCTTGAGGTGGTGCGCAGGTAATCCCAGAGTTCCTGGGGCAACGGCTCCCAAAACGGGTAGGCGTCGGCGGGTGGGGGCGGCAGTTCTTGGAGCGTGTCCAGAGCGTGGCTGAGAAAGCGTGGCATGGCGAGGACCCTCATGTGGGTTTGGCAGCGGGGCGTATGAGGTAAGGTCGCCTGGGGTCTGGAGCAAGTCGGAGCGCTCAGTTTTGGGGGGCTTTGTCGTGTTGGAGCGTTGTGCCTTGGCGATGTGCCTCGATGGCCTCTGCCAGCCGGGTTGCCCGTTGGCCGCTGGGGCTTTGTGGGGGGATGTTGTGGGTGGTGAGTTGGTGTTGGACCTGCGCCAGCGCCCGCTGGGCGTTTTGGAGGTTGGGGGGAGAGGCTGCCAACGCGGCGTGGCCCTCTTCAATGGGCAACAGGATGTGTTCCAGGGTGTTGGTGGAGTCTTGGAGCATGTCGCGCAGCGCGTTTTGGTGTTCCAGCGCCAACGGTGTGTCTTTAAGAAGACGCGCAAGCCGCGCGTGGATGGAGTGGAGCCGAATCTGGATGCTTTGAAACTGGCCTTTGCGGCAGATCTCTGCGGCTTCCCCAAGGGCTTGGGCGGCCCGCTCCAGGTTGCCGTCGTCACAGGCAAAGCGCGCTGTGGTCACCAAGCAGCGCGCCAGTGCGTGGTTGTTGTTTTGGGTTTTGGCCCGAGAGGTGGCGTCTTGGAGCGAGTCCCGTGCGGCGCTGTGGTGGCCTTGAAGGGCGAGAATCTGGGCCATGGTGTGTAGCGTGTAGGGGTGCAGGCCGGGGTAGTTGGCGCGCTCGTTGAGGCGGTTGGCGCGCTGGCACATTTCCATGGCACGCTCCAATTGACCAAGCTCTAAGAGGACTGTGCCGAGGTTTCCTGAGGCGATGCCCTCCGAGACCAGCATTCCCATTTTGTGAGATCCCAGCAGCGCCGCGCGTCCCGTGTGCATGGCGTCTTCAAGGTGTCCCTGGTTGCGCTGGATGACGCCGAGCGTGATCTGCGCGTTGACCTCTGAGGCGGGGGAGCGCGAGCGCTGGAAGCCCTCCACGGCCAGTTTGATGTGCCCCAGGGCCTCGGCGTGTTGTCCCTTGTAGCTGAGCAAGAAGGAGATGCGCTCCAGGACCTTGGCTTCGGTGCGCACCAGCGCGTGCTCCTGGCAGATGGCTCTGGCGCGCTGCAAATACGCCATGGCTTGCTGACTCTTGCTGGCGCGGATCAGCCCATCGGCCAAAATCACAATGAGATCGGAGAGGTTTTTGAAGCGTTTTTGGGCCTGGTAGCCGTTGAGCAGGGCCTCCCATATTTCTGGGACGATGGGGGCGCCCAGCGCTGTGCGTGCGATCTCAAGGCGGCTGTTCAGTTCAAGGCGGATGTGGGCCTCTTTGTGCTCCGGATCCAGCCCATTCAGGTCAGCTTCGGCCTCTTGGAGAACCTCCAGGCGCTCCTTGCCGTCGATGGTGTTGAGCATGGACGAGCGGCACATCAGAGCGTTGACCCGCTTTAAGGATGGTTCGGGGCTGAGCGTCAGGAAGGCCTTGGAGTGGGTCAAGACCCCGTCGAGTTGGAAGGTCTCCGAGGCGTGAAGCATGGCGGTGTGGTGGTCGCGCGCGGCGAACAAGTGGTTGCCTGCGGCCTCCCAGTGAAAGGCCCGCGTGGCCACCAGTGCGGTGGGCAGGTGGTCGACTTCGAGGGCCTGGGCGATGGCCTGATGGTGTTGGGTTTTGGTGGTGTCGTCCATGGCGTCGAGGACGACCTCGCGCAGGAGCCCGTGCTCGAATGTCCAACGCTGGGTGCCTTCGAGACTGATCATGTGCCGGTGGATGAGTTGGCCAAAGGTGGCCAGCAGCGCCGGTGTCATGACACGTTCGACCAGGGTCAGCGCACCGTCTCGGCCCAACAACGCCAGGCGTTGTACGAGTGTCAGCGCGTCATCTCCAAGGTTTTCCAGCCGTTGGGAGAGCGAGTCTCGCAGGGAGGCCGGTACGCCGAGCGCTTCCCAGGGGAGCGCAGCGCTGGTCTCCTGGAGCTGCCACACCCCCGCCTCATCGCGGCCCAGCACACCTGCGTCGATCGCCGCGTGCAGCATGGCTGAGACATAAAAAGGGTTGCCTTCGCTCTGCTCGGTGATGTGCGACACAAAGCCGCGCGGTGCGTCGCTGGCCAGCATGTCGCCGATCATGCCCTTGATGGCCGCCGCCTCCAGGCGTCCCAGCGTCATGCAACGCCCGCCCTCGTGCTGGGTCATTTCCAGGAGCGCTTCGTCGGACTCTTCATGCCGAAAGGTGCTCAAGATCGCCACCGGCATGTGCTCCAGCGCGCGGGTTTTGAGCAGATACTTCAGCACGCGCAGCGTTCGGGCGTCTGCCCACTGCACGTCATCGAGCAAGACCACCAGCGGTCCATTTTTCGAAAGCGCCCCCAAAATCCCCGCCATGCTCTGGGCCACGGCCATGCCTGAACGAGGTCCTTCGAGTGTCGGCAGGCCGTCCAACATGCGCAGCGCCTGCGAATACGGCGCCAGGACGGCCATATGATGTTCAATGGCCACATCTTGCGCCGGATCGAGGCGCTGCGCCGCCAGCGTCAGCACGCCCTCCCACGGCGCCATATCGCGCTGCAAGACTGCATCTCCGCATCGCCCCACGACCACAGCCCCGGCGCCCTGACGAGAGAGCCGTCGGCCCAACTCCAGCGCGAAGCGCGTCTTGCCCACGCCGCGCTCGCCGCCGAGCCACACGGCAGCGCCCCTGGACTTTGCAAAACACGACTTCAGGTAACCGTGCATGGCATCACACAAGGGGCCGCGCCCGACAAAACGGGGTCTGACCAGGTAGGGTCTGGGGGTTTGCAGCCGGGCGCTTTCGTTCTCAAACGCGGCGCGCTGCTGCGCCTCCATCACCGACGCCAGCTCGCGGGCCACGTCAATGGCGTAGGCCGGGCGCTCGTGGGGCGATTTGGCCATCAGGCGCGACACCAGCGTCCGCAGCGCTTGTGGCAACTCAGGGCGAGCCTCTCCAAGATCTGGTATGGGGGCGTTGAGGTGGGCGTCGACGGCCTCCAATCCCGTAAATGGGTGCTCTTTGGCCAGCGTCTCAAAGAGCATGCACCCAAAGGCATAGAGGTCAGCGCGCGCGTCGCACGGCTCCCCTCCAATCTGCCCTGGGGTCATGTAGGCCAGGGTCCCGGCGACCTCGATGGGGACATTGAGCACCGAGCGCCCCTCGGCCCCGTGGACCCAGGTGGCCAGCCCCAGATCCAGCAAGACCGGCTCATGTCCGCTGCGGACCATGACGTTCTCGGGCTTCAAATCCCGATGCACACATCCCGCCCCATGGATCCACGCCAAGGTCCGCGCCAGCCGTGCAAAAAGCAGCAGCACCACCCCCAACCCCGGCTCGCCCTTCAACCACTGGCGGACCGTCTGCCCCTCCACCAACTCCATCGCATACCACGGCACACCACCGTCTTCGCCCTGCTCAATGATCGACACCACGCCGGGGTGGTTGAGGCGAGTCATGGCCTCGATTTCGACCATGAGGCTCTTGAGGGAGGCGACCTCGGCGCTTCGAAGGACTTTGACCGCCACCGCAGGGGCGTCTCCTCGCCGTGCGCTGTAAACTTGTCCGGCGCCGCCTTCGCCGAGCAGCGTTTCGAGTGTGTATGGGCCGATGTGATGGGGTTGCGCACTGTCTTGGAGCGACATCTTTCACCTTTCCATGCCTGGTTGTGTCATGGGCACCGTGCATGTCTGAAAGGGTCTGATTCTAAGGGATGTTTTGAGCGCAGTGAAAGGCTTGTGGATGGGGCAATGATTGTGTGGGCGTTGGTTTGTTTGGTGGTTGCCGAAACCAAAGTCGGGGCTGGGTCTGTGCGGTGGTCGAGGCAGGGGAGGAGGGCGAGGTTCCAGGTGTGTGAGCATTGGAACTGAGGCAGGGAGGCGATGTCATCGGGGCGCATACCGACAGGAGGGCTTAAAGCTCGCAGCAGCCGGCATAAACGCAGCGGCAGTCATTGCAGTCCTCGGGTTTTTGCACGCCGCAGTGCTCCAGCATGGCTTTGCGCAGCGCTTTGCGGGCGCGCTGGAGCCGGACGGTGGCGTTGTTGACCGAGATGCCCAAAGCCTGGGCGGCCTCTTTGCGCGAGGCGCCCTGGATATCGACCAGAGAGAGCATTTGCGCGTAACCCGGGTTCAGCCCTCGGGCCAGGACGACGCTGCACGCGCAGCGCTCGTCGTCTTGCGTGGCTGCGGCTGGTTCTGTGGGCGGTGGTTGGGCATCAAGGAGACGCTCCTGGCTGGCGCGTTTGCGCAGAACATCGGTGATGATGTTGCGGTGGATCTGGTAGAGCCAGGGCAGGGCGCGCTGCGGGTCTTTGAGGGCCTGGGCACGTTCAACGGCGCGCAGCGCGGCCATCTGCACAATGTCATCGACGTCGGCGGCCGGAACACGCGCGGCCACAAAACGGCGCAACTCGGTGGCGTGTGCGCCGAGGGCGTCGGTGATGACTGTGGTGGCCACCTGGGCGGCGGTCTCTTGTGAGGTGTCTATGGGCATGAGGCTGTGTGGTTTATGTCGCTCTGTGTGCCGTTTGCATCGGTTTTGACAATGTGACGGTGCGCAAAGCGTTTTCGAGCACCATGTCGGCAGGTGCCCCGGTCATCTTCAGTATGTGTACGCCAGCGGACTTTGGCACGCACGCATCTTTGCAAAGGTGTGTTGGCGTCCTTCACGCACATGCTTCGTCCACACAGCAGCGTGTCTTGCGGATGCCAAGGACGTGTCCCCCCACCAGCAAAAGGCCCGCGATGATGCCCACCGCTGCGCCAGCCATGTGATGCTCTTCGCTGCCTTCACCGTCTTCGCCAACCCCACCGTCGTTCTCATGGTGCGTTGCAGGCGAGCGGTTGTGAGAGTCTCGATGGTCATGAGCGTTTTGGGATGCCTTGGGGTTGGGTTCCAATGAGGCGTGCATCTCTGCATGATGCCCATGATGGTCGCCGTGATGGCCGCCCATTTCCAAGCCCCGCGAGACCAACAGGCCCACCACACCAAGCGTCATCAAAACCATCACGGTCACCGAGCGGTGTCGCCGCCACCCTGTGACCATCGCCGCCCCGGCCAGCACCACCGCAAGCAACGTAAACGCCCACTCGGCACCCTGACCCAGGACAAACCCCAGGCCAAGGGCGCCAAGCGCGGTCGGCAGGACTGCGGCGGCGGCGCAGTGCACCGCGCAGAGCCCGCTGGCCACCGCGCCCAGTCGATCCAGGCGCTCATCCCGTCGCGGCGGTTGTGCCTTGCCCGTCATTGGGCGCTCGAAGCGGCAGCACTCCGAGGGCACTTGCACTCCGGCCCACACGCGCAGCCCGGCTCACACGTGCACGTCTCGCCGCAGCAGCACTGGCCATCTTTGGGTGTGACGCACGCACAGTTGCAGGACTCAGCGCACTTGGTGCATTCGCATTTGCAGTTGTTTTCCATGGTGCCCCTTCTCATGTCTTTTTTGGCCTCATAAGCGTTGCTTGCATCGGCTCTGGCGGTTCTTTTGTACCTGCGCAAGGTTTTGGGAGCGTGTTTGAGCGGTCTTTTCTTGTTCAAGAAGTTTCTAGGAGCGCCTTTGATTGCTCTTTTCTTGCTCAAGACGCCTCAAGACTAATGTCTGGGAGGTGTTTTGCCTACTTGGACAGGTTTTGAATAACGTCAACCATCCCTACCTCTTTGATGAGGGGGTGAACCTTGACCTTGCGGGAGGGCATCGGTAGGTTACGTGGCGCGCTGGCCGCTTGCGGCCTGAGCGTTCAATGGTTCAAAGGGAGCGAGTGAGACGATGAACTGGAAATTCAACTGGCAAGATGAAGACCCTGTGGCGCTGGTCCTGCTGATCTTCTTTGTGGTGCTGGTTCTGCTCTTCCCCTGGCAGCATCTGGACCTGACCAAATCCCTCAAGGTTGGCCCCGAGCCCGTTGTGGAGACGCCTGAAGGAGGCTCCTGATCCCCACACTGCGCTCCCCCCTTCCCTCTTTGTGCTCTCTTTCAAAACAAAACAACACAAGATCAAGCGCATCGGCCACCTGAAACAGGTGACCAGGGCAGCGTTGCGTCTCAGCGGCGACGGCGGCGCACCAGCCGCACCAGCACGTAGATTCCAAAGCCAAAGCAGCCAAAGAAGATCCCCACCGGCAGCAAGGCCGCGCTCACGCGGATCATGCCCGCGCAGACCTCCACGATGATGGAGCCAGCGTCCGAGAGTGCGCGGCCCAGGATACTGGAGGTAGACTCGCGGTCGGGCTCAGAGGGGCGGTACGGCGCCACAGCGGACACGTGGATGGTGGACATCGACACGCGATCCTTGAGGTAGCGCTTGCGGCCCTCCATGCGCTCCAGGTCAACACGCACACGGGAAAGCTCGTGCTCGATTTTCAGGGTGTCTTCCACCGTGGCGGCCTGCGCCAACAGACCCAGGAAGCGCTCTTCGAGTTTGCGCTTGGCGCGGAGCCGCGCTGAGAGGTCGGTGACCTCCTCGGTGCCGTCCTGCCCCGAGATCTGGCCGCTCAAGAGCGTCAACAAGGTGCGCAGCTTGCCCAACGAAGACTCAAAGCGCTTCTCGGGCACGCGCAGCGTCACATCGACCCGCGTCACATCCTGCCCGACCCCGTTGGCCTGACTGTTGACCACAAAGCCGCCGACCCCTTCGGCCAGCGCCGTGGTCTGGGCGATGATGGCGGCCGGATGATCGACCCGCAGCTCGATGTGCGCCTCGCGGATCACCATTCGGCGCCCGGCGGCCATGTTCTCTTCGGCGTCGTCCGCCTCGGCCTCTTCGGCCTTCTTGGCAAACTCACCGCCCGCAAAACCCTCGGTCGTTGACTGCGAGGGTGCTTCCATGGGCATGGACGATGGCATGGCCTCGTCCTTTTGGGCCATGCAGCCCGAGCCCACCGTCATCACCATCACCAGGAGCATCGCCACGGGGTTCAAAATCCGGCCTTTCATCTATCGCCTCCAGCGAGTCGTCGCTCGCGTGTGGATGGGTTGAAACGCGGCGCACATCCTGGGCCCTCTCAAACAAGGCCCCAGCGCCGCAACACAGGCACAACGGCCCTCCAAGGCACGCCTTACAGTCCCAGATCGATTTTCCGCCATAAATCTCGGCTTCAAGTATGTTAGTCTGGCCGCAACTGCGCAGAAGTACCGCGTCTGGAGACCTCATGGGCGACCACAAGTACCCGATCGAATCGATCTTCCCCGAAGAGCTGACCGCCTCTGGGCAATACGACCCCGAGCACGACCAATACGACCCCAAGCTGGTCGCGCAGCTCCAAACCTATGCTCGCCCCATGGTTCGCTACTTCCGCACCGAGGTGCACGGCATCGAGCACCTGCCCTGGGACAAGGGCTGCATCTGTGTGTCCAACCACGCGGTGCTGGGTCTGGACTCGGCGGTGCTCTTTGCTGCCTTGCACGAGCGCACCGGGCGGATGTTGCGGGGGCTCGGAGAGCACGTGCTCTTCAAGGTGCCGCTGCTGAGCCAGCTTTTTGTGCGCTTTGGGGCCGTGGACGGCAACCGGGACAACGCTGTGCGGCTGCTGAAGGCCGGCGAGTGGGCCATTTGTTATCCGGGCGGGGTGCGGGATTCGTTTAAGCGGCCTTCGGACCGGTATCGGCTCAAGTGGCACAACCGCGTGGGGTATCTGCGCTGCGCGCTTCAGGCCGGGGTACCCATCATCCCCATTGCAGGGATCGGCATCGACGACGCCTTTGTGACGCTGGGCAACGAGCGCGTGGTGGGCCGACGCATTTTTGGCCGTTCGACCTACGACATGCCCATCTTGATGGGGCTGGGGCTGATGCCGCTGCCGGTCAAGTTTCGCTTTGTCATCGGCGCACCCATCGACCCCACCGAGCGCTTTGGTCTGACCGCCGCCGACGCCAACGCCCCCATTGAAGACCTCCTGTCGGCCCACGCCGACCTGTGGAGCCACACCCAGGGGTTGATCGACCATCACCTGGCACAGCGCCGCAGCCGCTTTTTCTAAGCTGCGATTCTCCCATGAGCCAAACACACATCTGCTTTGAAGATGTCACGCGGCGCTGGGGCCAAACCCAGGTCCTGCGCGGCATCAACCTCAACATCGCCCGCGGCGAGCTGGTGGTCTTGCTGGGATCGTCGGGTTGCGGCAAGACCACCACCTTGAAGATGATCAACCGCCTGATTGAGCCCTCCTCGGGGCGCGTGTTGATCGACGGGGAGGACATCGCCGGCAAAGACCCCATCGCGCTGCGGCGTCAGATTGGGTACGTCATCCAGGAGGCGGGGCTCTTTCCGCACATGACCGTGGCGCGCAACGTCGCCATGGTCCCGCAACTGCTTGGCTGGGACGCGGGGCGGATTCAAAAGCGCGTCGACGCGCTTCTGGACATGGTCGGGCTGCCTTCGGGGCAGTTTCGGGGCAGATTGCCCGGCGAATTGTCGGGCGGACAGCGCCAGCGCGTGGGTTTTGCCAGGGCGTTGGCCGCCGAGCCCGGGATCATGCTCATGGACGAGCCCTTTGGAGCGCTCGACCCGCTGACCCGAGACCACCTCCAGGATGAGTTCAAGGCCATCCAGAAGGATTTGGGGCTGACGGCGGTGATGGTCACCCACGACATGACCGAGGCGCTCTTGTTGGGCGACCGGATCGCGGTGATGGACAAGGGGCAAATCCTCCAGTGTGATGCGCCTGCGGCCATTCTGGCCAACCCGGCCAACGACTTTGTGGCCCAACTCCTTCAGACACCACGGCGTCACGCCGAGCGCCTGGGCGCGCTGGGAGGTCAGGCATGAATGAAAACATCGCAGGCCGCCTGGCCGAGCTGCCCGGCTTCCTCAGCGGACACATGACGCTCTCTTTGGCGGCGCTGCTCTGTGGTCTGGCCATCAGCCTCCCGCTGGGGATCGCGGTCGTGGACAAGCCCAGGGCCAGGGAGGCGTCGCTGACGGTGGCCAGCATCATCCAGACCATCCCAGGGCTGGCGCTGCTGGCGTTGATGGTGCCGCTGCTGGGCGGTTTGATTGGGTTTTGGCCCGCGTTCATCGCGCTGGTGCTCTACAGCGTCCTGCCGGTGCTGCGCAACACCATCACGGGCATCCGAGAGGTCGATCCAGCCTTGATTGAGGCAGGCCGGGGCATGGGCATGACCCCGCGCCAGATTTTGACCCAGGTGCAGCTGCCGCTGGCGGCGCCGGTGATCATCGCCGGGGTGCGCACCGCCACCGTCTGGGTGGTCGGCATCGCCACGCTCTCCACGCCTGTGGGGGCGCCCAGCCTTGGCGACTACATCTTTATGGGCCTGCAAACGCGCAACAACGTGGCCATCCTCTTTGGGTGCGTTTTTGCGGCGGTGCTGGCCGTGAGCCTGGACCAACTCATCCGGCTCATCGAGCGCGCCGTGGCCAAGGGCAGCAAGCGCATGGCCGGGGCAGCGGCGGGCGCGCTGGGGGTCTTGGTGGTCCTGGCGCTGCTGACTCCGATGCTGACCCCTTCCAAAGGGCCTGTCGTGACCCCCAAAGCGGCCCAAACCGCTCAAACCGACAGCGGGGCGCCCCCCACAGAAGACTTTGGCCCCGTGGTCATCGGCGGCAAGCCCTTTACCGAGCAATACGTGCTGACCAGCCTGCTGGAGCAGACCCTTGCCGGGGCAGGTTTGGAGGTGGACAAGCGCACCAACCTGGGCTCCACGGTGCTCTTTGATGCGCTCAAGGCCAACGAACTGGACGTCTACGTGGATTACTCAGGCACGGTCTGGGCCACGGTCATGCAGCGCAAGGGTTCTGGCAAACCCGAGTCCGTCCTCATCGAGATGTCCCACGAGCTTAAATCCAAGCACGACGTGACCACGCTGGGTGCGCTGGGCTTTGAAAACGCCTATGCGCTGGCCATGACCGAGGCGCAGGCCAACAAGCTGGGCATCGTCCAGATCGGCGACCTGACCGCCCATGCCCCCAAGATGAAGGTCGGGGGCGACTACGAGTTCTTTGGACGCACGGAGTGGAAGCAGGTCACGGCGCTCTACGGCCTGGGCTTTGAAAAACAGGTCAGCCTGGACTCAACCTTCATGTATGGGGCGGTGGACAAGGGCGAAGTGGACGTGATCTCGTCGTACTCGACCGATGGACGTGTGGCGGCGTTCAAACTGCGCGTCCTCAAAGACCCCAAACAAGCGTTTCCGCCCTACGACGCCGTCATCCTGCTCTCGCCGCGCGCCACGCGCAACCGAGCGCTGGTGGAGGCGCTGGAGCCGCTGGTGCGGGCGATCTCGGACGACGACATGCGCTGGGCCAACAAGCTGGTCGATGTGGATAAGAAGTCGCCAGACGCGGCGGCCACAGCGCTGCGCGAGCTTTTGGAGCGGCGCCGGGCAGTGCAAAGGGAGCCATCCCCATGACAAGGCAGGCCGAGGCAGAGTTGGAACAGGTGGGCGCTGCACCGGCGAGCTTCGCCGCCTGGCAGCACGGTGGACAGCGCGGGTGGGTGGTCGGTTGGAGGGCGGCGGTCAAAGCGGCCGCGCTGGCGAGCTTCGCCGCCGCGCTGCTTGGGTGCCAGGATCAGCGCGGCGCCAGCTCGTGCAGCGTGGACGCGGACTGCCCTGGCGCCAACGTCTGCATCCAGCAACTCTGCGTCACACAAGACACGCCCGATGACGCGCCCCAAGCCCCTACCAACAACGCCGTCGACAACAACGCCCCCTTTGCACCAGCGCCCCAGCGCATCGGCAACGCCTGCCAGGACGGCGCCCTGCCCTATTTCACCTCGGCGCTCATCCCACTGGACCCTCAAGAGAACGAAAATGCTCTGCTGGAGCGGCTGGACGCAGGGGTCAGCGGCCAAATCACGCGCGTTCTGGACGATGCGGGCGTCTTTCGCGTCGATTTTGAAGCCAACAGCGGCGACTTTGCCCTGGAGTTCACCATCGAACCCGGCGCAGCCCAGCTTCTAAACACCCGCGACTTTGCCCCAGGGTCCACGTTGACCGTCCTGGGCGGCCTGCAGCGCTCCGAGCAAACCTACGGCTTTGAAATCCGGCAACAAGGCACCGGCGCGCTGGTCTTTGCCTACTGCCTGGGCCTCTCCGACCAGGGTCTTTGCCAGGGAGAAGACTGGCGCATCGCGCTGGCCCCCGAAGAAAACGGCGCTCAGTGCCCCTCCCTGCCCGACCCACGCTGCGACGAGCGCCGCCCCAGGGCCATCTCCATCTCCACCCCAGAAGGGCACCAGGAAGATCTGGGACCGGGCCAAAGGGTCATCCACAGACTTGAAGAAGGCATAACCCGCCTGCTATGGACCGTTGAAGCGCTGCACCAAGGCGGAGACTGCGCCGAAACCGGCTTTGGTGCCCTCATCTGGAGATGAATGTGCTGACACGATGCCAGATCGACACCCAAGCCCTGACCCACAACATCGCCCAGCTGCGCCAACTCCTTGGCCCCAAGGCCCTGCTGGCCCCCACCGTCAAAGGCAACGCCTACGGACACGGCCTGGTCCTGGCCAGCAAGGCCTTCCTTGACGCCGGGGCCGACTGGCTCTGCGTCAACGCCCTCTACGAAGCCCAGGCCCTGCGCGACGCAGGCATCACCGCCCCCATCTACGTGGTCGGCTACGTGGGCCTGAACGAACTGGAGCAAGCCCTGGCTCTCGATTGCCGCCTGGTCCTCTACAACCCGCAAACGCTGGAGCGGGCGGCGAAGCTCGCCCTGCGCATGGGCACCCAGGCCCGCTTTCACCTCAAACTCGAAACCGGCAACCACCGCCAGGGCCTCGAACCCGACGACGCGCTGGCATTGGCCCAGCGCATCGCCCAAACCCCCGGCGCCACCCTCGAAGGGGTCGCCTCCCACTTTGCCAACGTCGAAG
>CAKZKQ010000276.1 GCA_937123825.1 uncultured Pseudomonadota bacterium | reverse complement strand
CGGGGGCGGAGGGCCCGACGAGGACAACCGCCACCTGGGCGTCTTCAACAAGGGCGTGCTGCGCTGGAAGTTTGTCTTTAAGGACATCAAGGATCAGCGCGAGGGCCGCCAGGAGGTCTCGGCGGGGTTGCTGGAGCGGGCGCCCTACACGCCGGACCTCTTCATTGTAACGGACGACAAGGGGATGGGCGTGGCGGCGCTGGGCCGCTACGAGTGGTACAAGGACAACGTGGCCAAGCGGCACCCGTCGTTGATGAGCGTGTCGGACGGCGTGGCGCGCAAGGACATCTGGTTTTGGAAGTGGGACGAGGCCGACAAGGGCTCGTACTACCAGGTGGGGATCGCGCCGGTGATGCAGGGCCCCGAAAAGATGACCGGGGTGGTGGTGATCGGCCGCCAGATCTCCAATGCCTCGGCCAAAGAGGCCAGCGCCTCCATCGAGGGTCACGGCACGGCCTACTTTGCCAACGGTCAGATCGTGGCCTCGACGCTCCAGAAGGCTCAGGACGACGCGCTGACCCAGGCGACGCTGCAAAACCTGGACAAGAAGAGCATGAGCGCCGACGCCATGCCGGTGACGCTCGACGGGCAGGACTATCTGGCCTCGGTGCGGCCCTTTTCGGGCAACGCCGACGACAGCAACGGACGCTCAGGGTTCATCGTCTTTCACAACGTCAGCGCCGATCAGGCCATTGTCTCGGGGCTGGAGAACGGCATCTTCATTGTGGGCCTGGGGATTTTGCTGCTCTTGCTGGTGTCGGTCTTGATCGTCATTCGGTCGTTCGTCAAACCCTTTGAGGAGATCGACCAAGGGATCCAAGAGGTCCTGGCCGGCAACAAGGACTACACCTTCCAGATCACCGGCAACTACCCCTTCCAGAGCGAAATGGCCCACTCGCTCAACCTCATGTCGGCCTATTTGCAAGGCAAGCGCATGCCCGACGAAGAGGATGAAGAGACCCAGGGGTGGGGCGACTTTATGATCGGCGAGGTGACCTCGACGGCGATGATGCGCGCGGTGGGCAAAGATGGTCAGCCGGTGGTGGCAGGCGTGCCCGAGGAGGCGACCCCTGCCACAGCCGAGCCCGCCGACAAGTACAAAAAGAGGGTCTTTGCCGAGTACGTCCAGGCCCGCAAAAACCTGGGCATGGACACCGCCGACCTGACCCTGGATGCCTTCACAGGCAAGCTCGACCGCCACGCCGAGGTCCTGCGCCAAAAGCACAAAGCCCGCGAGGTCCGCTTCAGCGTCGTGGTCCGCGAAGGCAAGGTCGTGCTCAAACCCCAACCCATCTTCTAACCCCCCCCAACCCCCTCCAACTGACTCACTTTTTACCTGGCGTTACTTTTGGGACTGCACACTCAGGCTTGAAGCTCCACCACAATTTGAGCGCGTGGTGGGATGATCACAAGGGAAACAGTCGTCAAATCCCTCCACCTCTATCTGCTTACAAATGGTCAACGACCTCGTGTACATTCGCCAGTTCCACGGTTTTCTCCACCACAAACTCTTGTGGATCATTGCCGACCTTTCGAATCTCCAGGTTCAACCACCCATCCCCATCAAACCGCAGTGCACCAAACCGTCCGCTCGATGGCTCGTCAGGAGAGGGCACAAATCTCACGTTCTTCTCGTGTGCCTCTTCAAGGCGGACCAACACAGCCTCTCCCACAAAAGTCAATTGTGCCACAAGACCAGCAGCGCGGGCCTCCATCAAGAGTTTCAGATAGGCGGCGTGGCGCTCAAAGTTCTGAGTTTGTTCTACGTACTTGACACCTCGAATCCCTCTGAACATTTCCCTGATCCGCATGTCTTTTGGATCGAAGTAAAGCGATTTAACATCTTCTATTACCTCTTCGAATGTTTCCCACGTTTTAGAGTAGCTTCGTGCATCCATGGGAGCCAAAGGTGTTACTCTCACAAGAAACACATCGTCAATCTGTCTGAATCGAAAGCTTGGAGCAACAACCTCTCCTCCACCGAACACCTGGAAGGTCCCAAGATCACCTTCAACGACAAAACCTAAAGAGCCATCGACCTTAACAAAACTCCCTCTGGCATCAAACCTATCCCCAAAATTCAACACCCCACTCAACCAAAGCTCACTCAATGCATCCAAACAAGAATCATCCACAATACACTCCATATTCAGCCCACACATCCAAACACTACACTTGCACCTCAACCTCCACCAACCGCTCCACGCGAGCCACTCCCAACTCCGTTCTCATCACTCACCAACTTACAGGCATCCAACACCAAAGCTCGGCTTCAGAAAGGCAAAGGAGGCAGCACACCATCTTCCTCACTTGACGATCAATGTTGCGATGCTAAAAACCAATCCCTGAGCAGGGAACCTTTTACACAGAGGAGCACAATGTCTGTTTCCATACTCTCAGAATGGTTTACACCCAATGAAGCTGCCGCACTGACCGACGTCACCGAGAAACAAGTCCGCAAAGAGTTGGAATATGGTGTCATCGAGGCCAGCGCCCCT
Source organism: uncultured Pseudomonadota bacterium (assembly GCA_937123825.1). Taxonomy (GTDB): domain Bacteria; phylum Myxococcota_A; class Bradymonadia; order Bradymonadales; genus CAKZKQ01. The sequence continues at coordinate 3,242 of CAKZKQ010000276.1, read as the reverse complement.
TCACAGTTGTCTTTTGTTGCGCTGGTCTACCTTTTTCTGGTGCGCGCCTCTGGCCTGCGTCTGCCTGTGGAGGTCCGCGCCCGGCTTTATCGCCAATTGCGGGACATGCTGACATCCGAACAGCCCATGCACGACATCGAGGTGTCCGAGCCCTTCTACATGCGCGTCAACCCAAGGTTCGAAAGTCTGCTCAAACGTGTGGAGGACTATCGCGCGTGGAAGGCCACTCTGGTCGAAGACCCCGATATTATGGGTGGGTCCACGCTCTTCCCTGGCTCTCGGCTTACCGTCCATCACATAGGAGGCATGCAGGAGCGAGGGATCGACCCACAAGAAATCCTTGAGGATTACCCCTATCTCAATCAACAAGACCTCGACTTCGCACAGATCTTCGTTCGCGCCCATCCCAAACTTGGCCGCCCACGGAGCAACGCATGAAGTTGCTCATCGACGAAGATCTCTCCCCGATGGTCGCTCTCAAGCTGTGCAAAGAGGACAACCTCGACGCAGCACATGTCCGAGAACGCGGCCTCTTGGGAGAACCCGACCATGTCCTCAAGCCTCCATTTGCGCATGACCATCAAAACAGCACTCAATCAACACCTCAGCCCAGACCCTGAGCACATTAAACAGCGTGCCCATACCCTCGTCTCACGGTGATGGGCCATCGCGCTCACTGAAAGAGCGGCACAGTGGAGAGGGGTCGGCAACAATGCCTAAGACTGCTCACACTGGCGAGCTGCTCGTGCATCTACGCATCGGGCGGCTGATACACAGTGCATGCCCCTTTGACCTCAGCGTAAGCCCCCCGCTCAACATCGACCGTGGGTTGGCCATTGGGAGGGATCTCAACCCGGACACGCGCATCTCCAATGCGTATCCACCAGAATCGGCCCTCCAGTTGCTCGATGTGCAGCCAATCATCCACGACCAACTCATCGAACACACCCTCGTTCTGGACCTCAAATGGCCCATCGCGCTTGTGCGCCAGAAGTCGCCACTCAGCGCCAACCTCCCCAACACCCTGATCTTTGCCGCTCACCACCCAACCTCACTTTCAATAAGGCATCGCCAAGGCTTTCAATGCCAGTTGCACCGCGCACCAACACCCCTCTCAAACAACGCCCTCTCCCCACCAGCCGCAAACCAACCCCAACACGCCCCCAGACAGAACGTACGACCATCCAGGAGGCTCACCGGAGCAAGCCAAATGATAATAAAACGTACAATTATTGGTTGCCCGATGGTAACACGATGATTATCCTCCACCAAATCGGCTAGAATTGCTCAACTTGTGCCACAAACAACACGACACGTTCGTCCGACCATCCAAATAGCACACCAACCAAAGAAACCCACTTCAAAACCACCAATTCAGCACAAAGCCCAAACCAGATGCACTTCAAAGATCTAACACCGTATACTTACATGGCTCGATACTCAGAGTACGGAGCCAAAAATATTGGCTGGCTCAAAGCCGGAGAAGATTTCCCCAAGAACCCTCCCGACGACGATCTGCTTGACGCCCTTTGGGAGACCATAAAGCATCCTGCAATCAGAACCAGAGGCATGCATAGATGCGACCAATGCAACAAAAAAATCCGAGAGGAACGCTACAAAAACCAAACACTTCTTTTAGGAAGCAATGAAATAAGGATATTCCACAAAGAAGGCGATATATTTGCCGCCCCAAACATGATATTCCACTACGTATACATTCATCACTACAACCCTCCACTCAAATTTCGAGAAGCAGTGCTGTACTGTGCCCAAAACCTCGACTGGTACAAATCAAAGTCCAATGACCACATCCAGCTGTGCGAAGAAAACCCACTGAACCTGGTACGGATCCCAGATAGCGTCAAACGCAGTTGGCTCAGACGGGGAGTATCACCACTCAAAACCCCACCCACCAAAGCTGAAGAGCCACAATAGGACTTCCTCCACACACAACCCACCCAAAGCTTCGCCCCGATTGCAACGCTACACGCGCCGTTTAAGACCCCCGCGCATCCCAAGTGAAGCCGCTGCGTCCGAGCGCTGGGTTGAACCAGGAAAGCTTGGTACTTTGGCGTGCTTGAGTTGGGTGGCCAGACAGGCAGTGGCGCGTGGAGCGCACCAATTGCCTGCCAGACCGCCCGAATGCCAAACCGCACAAGACAAGGTTTGGTGTGAAATGGTGTTGACCCCTGTCAGCGTGCCTTGCCTTATGCCGACCGCCATCTTCCTGTCGCCTTTGCAAAACCACCGCCCGGAGATCCAGGCCCACAACCAGACCTTGCGCCGGGCGCTCGGCCCTCAGGCCAGGGTGTTTGATGGTCTAGACACCCAGGAGGCCCTGGACAAGGCCGCCGCCGAGGTGGTGGCGGACCCCACCCTGGACACCATCGCGATCAGCGGGGCGGACGCGGGCTTTGGCGCTGGGATGACATCGCTTTTGGGGGCAGGGCTCAAACCTGGACGGCGTCTGGCGCCGCTGGGAGGCCCCGGACTGAACCTCCTGGCCAACGAGCTGGGACTGGCCGAGCGCGGCGAGGATCTGGCAGCCGAGCTGACAGGGGCCAAACGGGGCTTTCTAAAGCGCCCTGTGGCCTCCAAAACGGTCCAGTGGCGCACGCTGCGCCTGACCGACTCCAGCAAGCCCAGACCCCTCTACGGCTTCACCTTTGGCGCAGGAGCCATCTACACGGCCCTGGAGGGTGCCAGCAAACGCGGGGCGCAGCCTCGGCGCGGGTTGCGGGCCGCGCTTCGCACCGTGACCCAGGGTCTCTTTGACGGCCAAAGCTGGCAACCGGTCGCCCATCGCCTGACCGTCGACGGCCAACCCTACCCCGACACCATGCGCATGCTGGCCGCCAGCGTCCTGCCCGCCCTCCCCCTGGGCCTGAGGCCCTTTGCCGGGGTGGTCAAAGCCGAACACAAGGAACTGCACGTGATGTGGCACAACATGAGCGCGGCGGCCACCGCAGCGCTGGCCATACCGCTCTCACGCGGACGCATCCGCAACCCCGAACACCGCCTCCTCGACGCCAAACGCCTCTGCCTCGATTTTGAAGGCGGCTACGTCCTGGACGGCGAACTCCACCCCTGGACCGCCGCACGCGTCCTGGCGATACGCACAGGTCCCACAGTAAACCTCAGTTTGGGACGGCCCTGAGTTTGGGACGGCCCTGATGGCCTCAGGAACCACGTAGGTCGCTTGCAATAGCGCTGCTATGGCTGCGCTCCCTCCGAGGCCCCTG
>CAKZKQ010000275.1 GCA_937123825.1 uncultured Pseudomonadota bacterium | reverse complement strand
GCGCATCACCACGTCCAACGCGGATGTCTTCCTCATCACCGTGCTGCAAAGCCAGGAGCGGCCAGAGATTCGTCTCATCGCGGCCGAAGCGCTGGCCCTCTACGACAACGACAAGTCCACGCAAGCGCTCATCGGCGCGCTGACAGACACCTCGCCCTCAGTGCGCTTTGAGGCCATCAAGTCTCTTGAAGATCGACAGGCTCAGGAAGCTGTGGTGGTGGCGGCGGTCGAGTACGCCAAAAAAGAGACCTGGAAACGCGGCCTGAGCCACGCCTACCGCCTGATCGCCACCAGCGATCATGGGCCGAGCATCGACTATCTCTACGAAAACCTCTCGGGCCAGGACGCCCGGCGCGCTGGCATGGCGGTCACGGCCATCAGCAAGGCCCGCAAAAACGTCCGCCCCGAGCCGCTCGAAGCCATGGTCAGAGACGACAACCTGGATGAGCGCATGCGCCAGCAGGCCATTCAGGCGTTGGCCTGGGCCGACGACGCCGCCAGCGAGTCGTTTCTGGTTGAGGTCCTGCGCAACCGCGTCACCTACCCCGAAAATCTGCAAGCCGCCAGCGCCCGCGCCATGGGGCGGCGCAAAACCCCGCAAACGCTGCGGGGGACTTCGTCGGGGAAGCTATCAAAAGAGACGGGCGGCAAAGAGAGCAGCGCGATGGGGTCTTTGTTCTCCAGGTTGTGGGGCAGGTGTCCCACGACCGCGTGGTAGATGGTGGCCGCCAAGCTGTAGAGTTCGCTGATGGTGTCTGCGTCGCGTCCCAGCAAGCGCTCGGGCGCCATATAGGGATGTGTCCCTCCCTGAAGGCCAGGACCATCGAGCTGTTGGTTGAGGGCCAGGCCAAAATCCAGGAGCTTGACGTGGGGCACGAGGTGGCGCTCATCGTGCGGCGACAGGCGCCAGCGGACCATGATGTTGCCGGGCTTGATGTCGCGGTGAACGACAGACTTGCGGTCCAGGTAGTCCAGGGCTCCCAGGAGCTGGGCGCAGATCAGCTCGGTGTGTTCGGCCGACAGGCGCCCGATGAGTTCTTCTAGGGTGTGCCCATCGATGAACTCTTCGGTCATGTAGCGGCCACCGTTTTCGACCACTCCGATGTCAAAGACACGCGTCAGGTGGGGGTAGCGAAGGCGCGTCAGGACGCGGAACTCCTGCTCAAGACTTTCGGTCATCAGCGTCCACTGACGGGCGTCGTGGTCGCTGGGCAGGACACATTTGAAGGCGACCATACGGCGAGCACGCTGAAGATCCTCGGCCAACCAGACGGAGCCGCCGCCGCCGCGCCCCAAGGGCCGCAGCAGGCCGTAGCGCCCCGCAACAATCTGACCGATCTCAAGCTCGATGGTGTTCCTGGCTGCCGTCATGAAGTCTCAACGCTGTGTTGTTTTCTGGAAGAAACAACCGGTGGGTCTCTGGTTCCCGTTGCCTGTTGTTTGAGGGTAAGACCCAGGGTCCCAGAATTCCAGGCTCTTGGTGCGCAAATCACCGCAAACGCGCCAGAAGTGGTCACCAGGAGGCGTCTACAACGCCCCCAAAGGCGAGCATAAGATCGATCATCGTCTGCCTGGCGCCCAAACATGACACAAAGGAGGGCTTAAAAACCAAAAGGCCACCCTCAAATTATTGGGGGTGGCCCGGCATGTGGCGCAACTCATTTTGGAAATGGCTGCGCGGCGAGAAAAGAAGGCAGGCGTCAAACGCCGTGGCCTCTTCAGCTCACATCGGAGAGGGTCATGTTCTCGTCGCGCAGGTACTGCAGCAGGCCTTTGCGGGAGATGGTGCGCAGCGCGCGAGTGGAGACGCGGATGCGGACAAAGCGGCCTTCTTCGGGGACGAAGATGCGCTTCCACTGCAGGTTGGGCTGCTGAACCTTTTTGGTTTTGTTGTGGGCGTGGGAGATCTGGTAACCGACCAGACGCTTCTTACCGCTGAGCTTGCATTTGCGGGCCATGGCGCTTCGCCTCCAATGTGGCTTGTATTACAGTATCAAAACAAACTAAATCACATATCTGACGCTCGAAGAGGCCGGGGTCATTGCCCCTGGACCACCATTCACAACGCACACACAAGGGTACTGCGCCGAGCGGGGACAGACTTATGCCTCTTCACCGCCACTTTGTCAAGGCTCCGTGGTGCATCCCCCCACAACCCCCGCGCGGCGCACCCCAAAGGCAGGTCCGGCGCAAACCTCTGCGGCACTTTGTCCCCCCATGGGTTCCTGCTACACTCCCTGGCCAGACCCGGGATCGACGCTCGCAACAGGGAACGCATTTCCCATGCGCACGATCGACGATGTGCGGCCTTGAGCGCGGAACGAACGGTGCGCAAGGACAGGCGGCAGCGAAAGAGGAGTGGAGCCTATGAGATGGTGGTGGGCGCTGGCCGGTGTGCTGGCGCTGAGCTGGCCCGCAACGGCAGGTGCCGATGATTGGCGCGACCTGGAGCTTGGCATTGGCGTCCTGGGTCAGGTCGGCGGCAACTTCATCGACCGCCCCGAAGATGTGGCTGTGACGCCGGGCAACCCTGTGGAGCTTGTCTACCCTGGCTTTGGCGGCCTCGGCGGCGGCGGCGGTCTCAGCCTGGACCTGCGCTACAAGAAGTTCATCGGCGTCCAGATGGACCTGATGCTCAGCAGCGATCGGGGCGTGGGATACATCGACCTCTTGCGCGTCTCCATCGGGCAGACCTCCATCCACGTCCCCATCATGGCCAAATTGCTCTACCCCGGCGACACCGTCCGCCCCAGCATCGCACTGGGCGTCGACTTCATCGCGCCGCAGAGCCTGGAGATCACCACCGATCCGCTGCTGCCCTCCACCGCCACCCTCTTTGGCTCCCAGGCCAGCGCTCATGCCATGATCGTCGGCGCCATCGGCGTGGAGTTCCTCCTGCCCTACGAAGGCGCAGACCTGCGCATCCCCGTCAGCATCCGCGGCGGCATCAACCCTTCCACGCCCGACGCTGCGCGGGACAGAGCGGCGTACGTCCTGGACGGCACGCTGGTGCGTTCAGTGATCTTTGACTCAGCGTGGCAGTACCACCTGAGCTTCAACATCGGTGTGTCTTACTTCCTGTTTTGAAGCTCGCCAGACGGCGGCTCCCTCAGGATTTGTAGTTTCCTGCGCCGTAGATGAAGAGATCGACGATCGCCACCACGATCGCCTCCATCTTCTCAAGCGGCAGCGGCTCGTCGGGCTCGACGATGTACTGGAGGATGTTGCGCTCCACCATCCCCATGGTGCACCATGCCAGGACCTCAAAGTCCGTCTCGCGGATCAACCCCATCTGGTTGTTGAGGATGTTGATCGCCACCATCACCTCGCCCAACTCCTTATAAAAGGTGTTGATGCGAGCGGTGAACTCGGGGTGGTTGATCAGCGCTTCCTTAAAGAAGATGCGCGTCAAATCGCGGTTGGAGTTGAGCACCCCCAAGAGGATGACACCAAGCTCCACCAACGCCTGACGCAGATCTTCGACAGTCGTCAGGTCGCGCACCTCCCACTGGGAGATGGGGCTCTGCAAGAGCGTGAGGAAATCATCAAGGATTTCATCAAAGATCTCCTGCTTGCTCTTGTAGTAGAGGTAAAATGTACCCTGGGCCACGCCCACCTTGTGGACGATCATCGACACCTTGGTGGCGTGGTAGCCGTGCTGGGCAAAGACCTCCACGGCGGCGGCCTTGATGGCCGAGGCGCGGTCGGCCTTGCTGCCTGAGCGGTTGCGTGAGGTCATGGGCTCTCCTGCAACGATCCTACACAAAGGGGCCCACTGGCCCCAACGCGCCGACACCGTACAACCACCCTCCCCGACTTGCAACCCTCGACCGGCCCGCTACGATTGATATCGGGCCGGTTCACCCAAAGGGCGGCCCACCCAACAAACCGCGGGGCACACACAAACCACAATGTGCGCCGCCTCCAGGGACGCTGAATGACCCTCGACGCCACCCCACAGCACCAACGCAACGCCAGCGCCGCCCACACCACAAGGGCCCTGCACGCTGCGCTGGCGCTCCTGGCCACGCTTGTGCTGGCCACACCCACCGCCCAGGCCGACGCTCCCCCTGCGCAAATCTTCTTCACCAACGGCCACGCTCGCCTGATGGCCTACGAAGCCAACACGCTCATCCGTCTGGTGGACCTCAACAGCGGGCTGACGCTGGATCAACGGGTCCTTGAGGCGCGCGGGCAGGTCTGGAACGTGATTGAACTGCCCGACGTCGTGGTGGTGGAGTCCGACAAACCCATCCTGGCCATCTCGGGCGATCCTGGCGACGCGCTCACCGGCTGGTCGGGCTACATCCCCGACGCCAATGGGCACTGGATCAGCGAACGCTTCTTTACCTGGGTTGACGGCGAGCTGCTCATCACCATCCCACACCCCAACGGCGCCCCCGACTCCATCCAGGTCGAGATCGAACGCCTCGACCAGAACCAACCCTCGGTCATCCTCACCGAAGACGACGCGCTGGCTTCAACGCGCCTGCACACCGTGCTGCGCGCCGATGGCCTCGATGACCAACGGGTCGGCATCTACCTGAGCCACCCCGGCACCGTCCAACAACTCGACGATCTGGACCAACAACCCGGCTGGGGCGTCTCTCCCGCCTCAACGCAGCCCGGTCAGCACACCACCGGCATCATCAGCTCCGGCGTCGTGGCCGTTCAATCCTCCCTGGCCATCATCCCGCTGGTGCCCAACACCGAGGTCGAACTCTTCGATCTGAGCGACGGCGATGACTCCAGCAACTGGTTCCTCTCCCCTGGCTTGATGCTGACCTCCATTCAGCCCCCGGGACAAATGAACCCAGGTTGGCAGGTCATCCCCAGCAACACCCCCATGGACCGGGACTTGATCGAAATCCGCGCCTCGGCACCCGTCGGGGTCGTCACCGGCGCCTTTGAACCCCAGGGCCGCCGTGGCACCACCGTCTCGTCCACCCCCGTGGGCCCCGATCAACACCTGGCCTTTGTCTCGGCCCAACCTGGGCGCCTGCATGTCCTGAGCCGCACCGCCCCCGAGGTCCAGATCACCCCCCTGGCCAGCAACCAGACATTGATCTCTGCCACCACCGTTGGCCCCGCCCAATGGCGCGGACGCGGCCCTTACCGCGCTGCCCTGGACCTGCTGGACGAACAACTCCTGGAGCTGCGCGCGGACTCCCCCTTCCTGGTCATGACCGAACCCAGCGACCCCGAGGCCTGCTGCGGTCCCTACATCATCCCGCCCATGCCCCAGGGCCCCGCCCTGGAACCGGTCGCAGAAGCTGGCCCCAGAGTCCGCGCCTGCCCCCGCGAACCCTTCACGCTCTCGGCACAGGGCAGCTTTGATCCCGACACCGTCGGAGAAAACCCTGCCATCACCCAGTACAACTGGGACCTCGACCTGGAGCGCAACACCGACGCCATCGGCGCACTGGACGACGACATCGACGCCCAGGGGGTCGAAATTGAACACCTCTACACCACCAGCGGCATCTACCGCGCGCGCCTGACCGTCACAGACAACGACGGCCAGCAGGCCTTTGACGAGGTCGAAATCCTTGTCCTGGTCCCCGCCGCGCCTGACTGCGGCGGAGACGAAGATGGCGACGGCCTCGGCGCGCGGATCGACAACTGCCCCGAGGACGCCAACGCAGAGCAATCCGACCTCGACGGCGACAATCTCGGTGATGCCTGCGATGACGACATCGACGGCGACCTCATCAACAACCGCGACGACTCCTGCCCCAGG
>CAKZKQ010000274.1 GCA_937123825.1 uncultured Pseudomonadota bacterium | reverse complement strand
CCCGGCTCCATCTGGGCGATGCGCAGCGGCACCGGCTGGCCGTCCAACGAGACACAGCGCTCGGGGCGGTCCTTGCGGTAGTTGAGCACGCCGCCCAGAGTCGAGGTGGTGTGGTCGACCCCGGATGGGTTGCCGTGAAAGATGCGCTCGGCGGCGTCGGCGGCTTCCAGGATGACTTCGGTGGGGTTGGGTGCGGGGGACTGCGCAAGCGAGACCAGGTGTCTGGCCAGGGCGACGGCCATCGCGGCCGAAGATCCCAGCCCTGCGCCCACGGGCACGTCGGCTTCAAGGACCATGTGGACATTGGGCAGCGCGCCGCAGCGCTGTCGGACGACCTGCGCCACGCGGCCAAGGGCCTGGGCCATGCGGTCGTCATTGCCTTCCTGGGTCGAGGTGCCCCAGGTGGCCACGTCAAAGCCCAGCGCGTCCGACGGGCGGTCTTCGCGCACCCAGATCCCCAGTGAGAGCCCCGCCGCCAGCGCGGGCTGGCCGTGCACAACGGCGTGCTCTCCAAAGAGGATGACCTTGCCGCACCCGAAGCTGGCGCGCATCAGTGGTGTCCTCCGTCTGGTTCCGGGGCAACGCCACCACCGTCTTTGACGCCCATGGCCTTGCCCATGATGAAGGCCACCAGCGCCGCGCCAGCGCTAAAGACCGCCCCCATCTTGGCCGGGCCTTGGAAGGGGCTGGTGCCCGGGAAGGCCTCGCCGGCCACAAAGAGTGCCACGGTCAAACCAAGGCCCGCCACAACACCCGCGACCAGCAAGTGCTTCAAGCCCATCCCTTCAGGCAGCGAGAAGCCCAGCTTCTCACCCAGGTACGAGAACCCAAAGATCCCGATGGCCTTGCCCACGATCAGCGCCGCCAGCACGGTCCAGGTCACGCCGTTGATGCTCGAAAACGCCACGCCCGCGTTGGCAAAGGCAAAGAAGAACAAACCCATGTCCACAAAGAGCTTCAACTGGTGCTCAAACTGCTCCAGCGGGCTGTGTCCATGGTGGTGCTCCATGGCGTCGTCGTGCTCTTGCTGGGTGATGATGCCGTCAGCGTTGGCGTCTTTGGGATCGATGAAGAGGCCGGTGTCGTGTTTGGGGCCAGGCAAGAAGGGCACAATCGGGACCAGCGCCAGCGCCGGGTGCAACGAGGCCAGGATCAAGCCCAGCCAGCTCAGCGTGCCGCCAAAAACAATGTAGGGCACCCAGGCCTGAACGCCGCGCCAGCGCAGGAAGTAGGCCACCGCCATGCCCGCCGCCACCAAACCCAGCCACTGGACATGAACCGGGTGTTGGGGGTCTGGATAAAAGACCGCGATGATGCCAAGACCGATGGCGTCGTCGGCCACCGCCAAAAGGAGCAGGAAGTTGATCGCCGGGTGGCCCTTGCCAAAGATGAGCTGCGCCACAAGCCACGCCAACGCGATGTCCGTCGCCGTCGGCACGCCCCAGCCGCGGAAGACCGCAGCGGCCTTGTCCACCTCGGGATCGTAGATGCCCCCTGGCACAAATGCCTTGCCCAGCGCATCAAAAAACTCCGCAAAGCTTCCTGTATAGAGAAGCCCTGCGATGATCAGGTACGTCGCCACTGGACCGACCACCCCGCCGATGGTGCCCAGCAAAGGGTTGACGGCCTTGCGGATGGGGTTGAGCGGACCGCCAGGCAGCACAGACTCGGTGATCTCCTTGGCCGCGATGCCAAAAAAGAAGACCATGAAGATGTCGTTGAAGAAGAAATGAAGCGTGAAATCGTGGCCGAAGAGCTTAACGCCTTCGCCCATCAGAGGATACTCCACCATATGGTGGTAGGCCTCCTCGTTGATGTTGGCCACCACCAGGCTGAAGATCACTCCAAGGATCAGCGGTATGGAGTACTCTTGCAGCATGCTGGTGATCTCTTTGACTTTCTTCAAGGGACCTCCTTTTTATGATATCGAGCCTGGAAAACCAAACATTTTCGCCAAGTCTGGGCCATGGGCCCGCTTGTGGTTTTCGGTTTGTTTCAAGATGCTGTGCTTGTGCTCACCAAGACATCGGACGCTCCAGCCAGAAGAACCTCGGTTCCACCCAACGCGTCCAGGGTGTGTTCTCTTGCGAGGCGCTGTGCCTTCAACTCCGTACGCACACAGCGCCCAACGTGGTCAATAAGCCACCCCGCACCCCCTCAATCACATAGAACACCAACCATAAAAGGGTCCTCTTGCGATCCTGACGCCCTCATTGGACGCCATGCATCGCTTTTGAACCCCCTCACCGTCGATGTTGACCACGTGTGGACCTCTAAATGATGTGTGGATTGATGCCTGGGCGAAAACCCAACCGTGCCACGTGATTTTCGCACGACCCATTGATGTGGTGCAAGTCAAGAAGGCCGACATCAACACTGCATCTTCGCTGAGCGCGGCAACCCAATCGGACAAGGCTCCAGCAGCGCGCTCATGAATCGCCACACCAACCCAGCAAAGCCATCAAAGGGCGTCCAAACAGACATGTGCGCGCGAATTGATACCAAAATGCAGGCCAAAGTGAGTCGGACGTCTGTATTTTGGTATGAGGTCAGTAGATCAGCAGGTGGGCGTTGACCGAGGCCAGGACCTCGTCAAAAATCCCCATCACTTCTGCTTGAACCTGCTGGGGAAGCGTGTCCAGCGCAGGCAGCGTCGCCCAACCCGAGGCTTGCAGGTGCTCCAGCCCATAGCGGACGTTGTGCCCCTCGTCGTCGGCCTGCCCAGTCACGCGCCACTGCCCACCGCGCGGCTCGGTCCACAGCTCCAGCACCTGCACCAGGCGCTCAAACATCCAAATCCGGTCGGGCCGCATATAACCCTTCCAATTGACCGTGGCGCCGCTGAAGACCTCGTCGCCCACTTTGGCCTCAAGCACCTCCGACTGGTCCGCATCAAAGTGAAGCACCTCAAAGTGCATGGCTCTCTTCCTCCCAAAAGGTTCAACAAGACCGCCATACACTATACCGGACCCCCACCCAAAGGGGGTAAAAACAGCAAAACCCCCAAGACAACACAGTGTCCCAGGGGTTTGGCCGCACATCGCGGCGGACAAAGCTCTTCAAGCCGGACGCTCAGCGCCCCACATCAGCCAAAAAAGGCCACCGTCACCCCATCACCGCCCTCGCCGTGGCGGCCCGGACGGTAGGAGCGGATGTAGCGCGACGAGGGCAGGGCGGCCCGCACAGCACTGCGCAGCGCTCCGGTGCCGTGGCCGTGGATGATGTAGATCCCCGGCTCCCGGCTGCGGTAGCTGGCGTCCAGGAAGATCTCCATGCGCTCAAGCGCCTCATCCACCCGCATCCCGCGCAAGTCCACCGTGTTGTTCTCGCCCTGAGGCGGGATCACCTCCACGCGCTGGTCGCTGCCGTCATCGACAACGTCATCGTTTTGCTGGTGGCGACCCCCACGGCCCGTGTCGGGCTTGGCGGGGCGCTCTTCGGGCCTGGCGGCAAAGATCTCATCGAGGGTCACGGTCGCCTTGATGCCGCCGACCCGCACCGAAGCGCGCTTGCGGCTGGCGTCCACCTCCAAGACCTCCCCGGTGCGTTTGAACGCCTTCACCCACACCGTCTCGCCGGGCACAATCTTCTCCCTGGGAGCCCGCTTGCGCTCTTCAAGGATGTTTTTGGTCTCGCGCGCCTGCTGCTTCTGGGCGATCTTGTCGGCCTTCTCTTTGATCTTGCTGCGCATCTCCTCAAGCTCTTTCTGAGTCAGCGGGGACGTTTCCCCAGCCTCCATCAAGCGCTTGGAGTGCTCGCTGATCAACGCGCGGGCTTGTTCGACCTCCTTCATCAGCTTGCGGGTCTCTTTGTGGATCAGACCCATCTCGCGTTTGCGGATGTGCTCCAGCTTGGCGTCGTAGGACTGACGCTTGCGCTGAACCTCCACGCGCAACTCGCGCACCTTGTCGGTTTCGGCGTCCAGCTTGCTCTTTTGCGCCTCCAACTCTCGGATGACCTTCTCGACGTCGGCCGCGCCAGTCTTCTCAGAGACCTCCCTGGCGCGGTCGATGATCGAGGCGGGCATGCCCAGGCGCCTGGCGATGCGGATGGCGTAGCTGGACCCGGGTAGGCCCAGGCTCAACCGGTAGGTCGGGGCCAGGGTGTTGATGTCGAAGCCCACCGAGGCGTTGGCGAAGTGATCTTTGCGCAGCGCCAGCGTCTTGAGGCTCTCAAGGTGGGTGGTGACCGCCATGATCGCCCCCTGATCCACGATGTGCTCCAGCAGCGCCGTGGCCAGCGCCACACCCTGCTCCGGGTCGGTCCCGGCAAAGAGTTCATCGAGCAAGACCAGTGAGTCGGCCTCAACGCGCTCAATAAAGCTGTTGATGTTGGCCACGTGACCCGAGAAGGTCGACAGATCTCGCTCAATAGACTGCTCATCACCGATGTCGGTGAAGATCGAGCCCATCAGCGGCACCTCGCTGCCCGGCAAGGCTGGCACGTGCAGACCGCAGCGCGCCATCAAGCAACTGATGCCGATGGTCTTGAGCGTCACCGTCTTACCACCCGTGTTGGGACCCGAGATGATCAGCGCCTTTTGGGGCAGCCCAACCTCCTCGCCGTCCTCAACCGCAGGCAAACCCAGGCTGATGTCGTTGGGGATGACCTCAAAGGGCTTTTCGCTGGTGCGTGCCTTGAGGATGAGCATGGGATGGCGAGCCTGGATGAGCTTCAGACCGCCGCGCCGGGACAGGACCGGGCGGTGGGCGAAGAGCTCAATGCCAAGCCTGGACATGGCAAAGGTCAGGTCCAGGTAGGCCATCAGCCCCGAGTTGCCTGCCAGCTTGCGGGCTTCGCGGGCGACAAGGTCCGAGAGGCGAGAGAGGATTCGCCGCTCTTCTTCGGCGACCTCCATCTGGGCGATCTGGAGGTCGTTGTTGAGTTCCACCAACTCGGTGGGCTCAATAAAGAGCGTCTGGCCCGAGCCACTGGTCCCGTGCACAATCCCCGGCACGTTGCCCTTCTCGCCGGAGCGAATGGGCAGGACGTAGCGCTCGTTGCGCAGCGTAAAGTAGTTGTCTTGCAGGAAGTGCTGGAAGTCGGTGTTTTTGAGGTAGCTCTCAATGCGGCCTTTGAGACGCCCGTGGTAGTTCTGCACGCGCCGGCGCAGCGCGCCCAGATCGGGGCTGGCGTGATCGGCCAGACGCCCGGCGGCGTCGAAGGCGTGCTCCAGCGCCTGGACCAGCTCCGGGGCGCTCTGGAGGTCTTCGCCCACCTGGCACAGCAACGGCGCCAGGTGTTGGCGGCTTGAGAAGTAGGTCTTGCAGGCGCCCATCACCCGCGTCACCCGGGCGACCTTGAGCAGGTTTTCGCCGTCGAGCATGCCGCCCTTGAGCGCATGATCAAGGTGACGGGAGATCGATTCGAGGCCTTGGAAGGGTGGGGCGATGTCGAGGATGGCCAGACGCGTGGCCTCTTCGACCTCGCACAGGCGACGCTCGATGGACTCGCGGTGGCGCAGCGCTGGCAGGCGCTCGGCCGCCGTACGGGCCTCTTTGCTTAGACAATGGCGTGCCATCGCCGCGCGCAAGTCGTTCCACTGAAGATCGTCGACCGTCTTGGACGGGATCTCAATGGGGCTGTCGTCCTCGTGTCCGTCCAGGACCGCGAACGTCTCGCGCATGATGGCGGCGTAGCTGCGAAAGGTGTCCGCATTATAATCCGGCACCTCGGAAACCTGTGGGGTAAGGTCCGTGTTCATGGCTCAGGTCTTGTGTCGGTTGGTTGAATATCAGCGCGCCTCAAAAGACGTGTCGCACGAGCCCGTGAGTCGGGTTTGGTCTAGACGCATTTGAGCGTCTTGTTGGTGCGGCACCTTTTGGACGGCCACCATCGGAAAGGCAATGTGAAGTAGGGCTCGGACTGAGATGTGTCAAGGCCCATCGAAACACCGGATGTGACAAAATCTCTGACGCGGCGCCCAGTGGAGGGGCAGCGTGGGTCGATGAAGTGCCGGTTTTTGGGCGCATCAGATATCGACCGTATGGTCTTTAAAGCGCGTTGGGTGGTTGGACCCACAAGGTTTGAACGGCGAGGTCGGGGGGGCAAAGTTGCTGCTTTGACGCCGCTGTGCTAGATCCATCGGTAAGCTACGAGGGGAACATTGGGTTCTGATAACGCTGGAGAGAAGCACCGTGGAAATCGGCTTCAACGATGATGTTGAGTACAACGACGTGGTTTTTCACATTCAGACCGAGGATCACGGTCTGGGCGACCCCCGCGTGTCGACTCAACTCTTTACCGGCGGTCGCGTGCTGGACAACCGCACGGTCAGCTATGCCCACCTCACCGAGGAGATCCCCGATGAGGAGGAGCGCCGCCAGAAGATCCGCAAGGTCATGATCGCCGCCCACCGCAACGTCTACCGGCGTCTGCTCAGCGGCGAGTACGATGAGACCATGGGTTTCTCCGAGGTGGCCCGCGGGCTACCCGGCGTGGTGGTTGGGGCCGGGGTCGCGGCCTTTGTGCCCAGCCGGTCCCGCGTGCCCGTGGCGGCCCAGGTGGTCGGAGTGGACGGGCGCGTCACCTTC
>CAKZKQ010000273.1 GCA_937123825.1 uncultured Pseudomonadota bacterium | reverse complement strand
GACCTTCTTGCCGGGCCGCACGGGGCTGCGCATCACGGCCAGCACGGACGTGGGGGCGATGTACGGGCTCTACGAGGTCGCCGGTGACATTGGCGTGCGCTACATTCACCCGGAGCAGACCGTTTACCCGTCCAACGAGGCGCTGAGTCTGCCTGGGGACTACGATGGGGAGTTGGTGACGCCGGCGTTTACGCAGCGAGGCTTTCACGAGCACACGCAGCACCCAATTGTGATGAGCGACTTTATGTTGCGTCCCGAGGCGCGCTTTCGGCCCTTTGTGAGCAACTACCTGAAGTGGATGGCGCGCAACCGCCAGAACGTCTTGTCGTTCCACATGCTCAAGACGGTCGATCTGGAGGCCTGGACGCCCTACATGCAGGACATCGTGGCCGAGGCCAACAGCTATGGGGTGGAGATCGGGGCGTTCATTGGCTTTGTCGATGAGCAGCAGAACGCCTACAAGATGATCCGCACCAACGACGAGCCTGAAGAGGACCAGATCAAGCGCCGGATGGACGCGGTCCTGGCGGGCGGGCTCAACCAGATTGGTTTTCAGATCGGGGCCAGCGAGTTCACCAAGCCTGCCGACGCGGACATCATCCGTTGGATGCAGATCGCCATGGACCACATCAAGGCCGAGCACGCCGACGTGCGGGCGGTGGCCTGGATCCACATCACGTGCTCGCTGGAGGACGAGGAGGGCGGCTATTACTTCCATTTGCCGCTGAAGGCGGACGCGGATCTGGCCTCCTACGTCCACACCACGATGTTCTACACCCTGGATCACCCGGCCCCGGTCTACGACTGCGAGACCTTTGAGCACCAGATCGAGTACATGGAGCAGGCCAACGGCACCCGGGACCAGATCTTCTTCCCCGAGACGGCCTGGTGGTTGGGTTTTGACAACAACGCGCCGGTGGTTTTGCCCATCACGGGCTTCTCGCGCGAGTATGACATCACCGAAATCCTGCCCAACCACGACGTCACTGGCCACGTCACCTTCACCACGGGCCGTGAGTGGACCTATTGGCAGTACGACCACCACCTGACCCAGATCACCTGGGACGGTCAGACCTCGTGGAAGGACTATTTGGCGTGGTTGGCGCCGGTCTACGGCGAAAACGGTGACGCGATGGTGGAGGCGCTGGGTTTGTGGACGGACTTGCAGGTCCAGCACTTCTACGACGAGACCCCGCTGCTTTACTTCTACGTGGCCGGGGAGCTGGATCAGGATGAGGTCGGCGAGCAGGCGGGGATTCTGGCGAGGCGTCCGAAGCCGTCGTTTCAGAGCATTTTGGAGTTGGACGAGGCGGCCTTTGAGGCCTGGCAGGACAACGATCTGGCGGCGCTCAAAGTCATGATGGGACAGTACCAGCAGGCGCTTGAGCCGCTGCCGCAGGCGTTGGCCAACGGCGCCGACGACCAGAAGGTCCTTTACGAAGAGCTTTACACGTCGCTCTACGTCTATGTCCGCCGCGTGGAGCACGCGGTGGAGCTTTACGAGGGTGTGGAGGCGATGCGCCCGTGGCTGGAGGAGGTCCGCGCGGCGGCCGCCGCCCAGCCCCCGCGTGAGCCCGACGAGTCCATCCGTGAGAGCGCCCAGGCGGCGGCCCAGCAGCACCTGGACAACGCCTCGGCCATCACCCAGGACGTGCTCTTGCTCTTTGGTCAGATGGAGTCCATCTACCGCTACCCGCTCGACCTGCTCATCGAGCCCAAGCCCGACACCAAGACCGCCTACCCCTACGGCTACCTCGAGCAGACCAGCACCGGTTTCTTCTGGACTCGCCGTGACGAACAGCTTCAGCGCCTCATCGAGCGCACCTTCGCCCCCATCAACGAGGAGTGGGAGCAACTGCCCAACGCCCTCTTCCTGACCAACAGCGGACTGGTCGAGTTGGTCGTGCCCGAAGACGCCCTGGCGGGCACGGTCATCCCCAGCTTCATGCCCCAACTCCTCTTTGGCCTCCAGTTTGACCCCGAGACCGCGCTTGGCGAAAGCGACCTGACCCTGCGGCTCGCCCAGGACTTCAACCGCAACCTCCTGCCCGACGAAGAGACCGAGCAGAGCATTGAGGGCACCTTCGGCGAAGAAGGCCTCCAGTGGTCCGGCGTCACCGAGAGCTACCCGCTGACCATCCGCGACAGCGCCGGAGACGTCATCGGACAACTCTCGCTGGTCAACGCCACCTTCACCCTCAACCTGGTGGCCGACGACAGCGACGGGCTGGACAATCTGGAAAACGCCGGGGTCGTGGGCCAGGTCGCCACCGAAGACCTCGTGGCGCTCATCAACTCCGTCGGCGGCCTTGACCGCGAAAGCACCGAAAACCTCATCAAAGGCCTCTACGAAGTCGCCCCCGAGGACGCGCTGCCCGAACTCCTCCCCATTGAGTTCGCCTTTGAGTTCACCACCGCCGGTGAGTGATCTCAAGACCGAATACCGACCTTAAAAGAGCGCGGGGGCTTGTGCTCTGGCGCAGCCCTGGCACAATCTGATCCCCGCAGTCCGCGCACTGGACTGTGGCACCGCGTCACCTGGACCTCTCCCCAACGCCGCACATCGTGCGGCCATCAAAGTCCAGACCGCACTAAGGCACACACTGGCCAGAGAACCACCATGTCCTCCACCGCCCTCACACCCGCCCGACACCCACCGAGCCTGGCCGCCCACCCGCTGATGGCCATCGTGACCGTTTGCTTGTGGATGGTCGTGGGCATGCGTCGCCTTGTCCGCGGCCCGCGTCACCCCCAGTGGTCCTTTCGTTACGAGTTGACCGCCGAGATCCTGCGCCGCATGACCCAGCGCTCCCGTCGGCTCACCCCACAACAAACGCGCCGTCTGACCCCCGACGCCCCCGTCTTGCCCGACGTGCGCCGCAGCACCGACTTTACCCGCATCACCTGGGCCGGCATGCCCACCGAGGTCCACACCCCCAAGGGCTGGGACCCCGACACCGGCGCCACCATCCTCTACTTTCACGGCGGCGGCTACGTGGTCTGCTCCCCCGGCAGCCACCGCGACATGATCGCCCGACTGGCCCATGTCACCCAGGCCCGCTGCCTGGCCCCCGACTACCGCATGGCCCCCGAGCACCCCTTTCCCGCACCCATCGAAGACGGCCAACGCGCCTACCGCCAGATCCTCAAGGAAGTCCCCCCCGAACGCCTCATCGTGGCCGGAGACTCCGCGGGCGGCAACATGACCCTCGAAGTCGCGCTGGGAGCCATCAAAGAAGGCCTGCCCAACGCCGCCGCGCTGGTCCTGCTCAGCCCCTGGGTCGATCTGACCCTCAGCGGCCAGAGCATCCAGGAACACGCCCGCTGGTGCTACCTCGACCACGACACCCTGACCATCTACTCCCAGCACTACCTCCAGGGCGCCGACCCCAACACCCCCCAGGCCTCGCCGCTCCAGGCCGACCTCAAAGGCCTGCCTCCCACCATGCTCCTGACCGGAGACGCCGAAGCCTTCCACAGCGAAGACCTCGCCCTGGCCAAGCGACTCGAAGACGCGGGTGTCGAGACCAAACTCCTGGTCGGCCCCGGCATGATCCACGTCTGGCCGGTCTTCAGTTGGGCGCTCAAAGAAGGCCGCAAAGCCATCCACCAGATCGGCGACTTTGTCCAAGACACCCTCGAGCGCTCCAACCCAACACAACACCCATGAAAGCCATCCTCTACGACCAGTTCGGCCCATCCTCCGTCGTCGCCTGGCGCAACACCGCGCGCCCCACCCCAGGGCCAGGACAGGTCTTGCTCAAGGTCCAGGCCGCCGCCCTCAACCCCAAGGATGTTCTGGTGCGCAAGGGACGCATGAAGCTCCTGAGCGGCTCGCGCTTTCCGCGCACACCCGGACACGATGTGGCGGGCGTCGTGGTGGAAAAACACCCCTCTGTGACCGACTTTGACCTCGGAGACGCCCTCTACGGCATGATCTCACCCTGGACCGCGGGTTCATGCGCCCAGTTTGTGGCCGTCGACACCACCGATCTGGCCCCGCAACCCCCCGAGTTCGACCCCGCGCACGCCGCCGCCATCCCGTTGGTCTCCCTGACCGCCTTGCAAGCGCTGCGCGACCAACTCCAGGTCGGCCCCAACACCCACGTCTGCCTCAACGGCGCCTCGGGCGGCGTCGGCACCGTGGCCGTTCAAATCGCCCGCGCGCTGGGCGCCCGCGTCACCGCCGTGTGCAGCGGACGCAACGCCGAGCACGTCACCCAATTGGGCGCCCATCAGGTCATCGACTACACACAAACCGACCTGCGCGCGACCACAGAGCGCTTTGACGCCTTCTTTGACATCTACGGCAACCACCCCTACCCAAAGGTCAAACACCTGCTCAAACCCAAAGGGCGCTTCGCCACCGCCATCCCCAGGCTCAGCTCCGTGCGCCGCGAGCTGATGGCCCGCGCTGGCCTTGGCCGCGCACACCTGGTCATCGTCCGCAGCCACCGGCCAGACCTCGACCAGATTTCAGGGTGGTTGCTTCAAGGCGCACTTAGACCCATCATCGACCGCCAAATGCCCATGGACGCATGCGCCCAGGCGATGACATACCTGGAAACGCGCCGCGCACGCGGCAAAATCATCCTCTTGCCCCCAGAAGGAGCCCCATGACGACGTTCTCCACCCCCCTCTCCCGCAAACTCGGCCTGAAATACCCGCTGGTCTGCGCCCCCATGTTCCTCATCTCCAACAAAGAGATGATCGTCGCCTGCGCCGAGGCCGGCATCCTTGGCTCCATGCCCAGCCTCAACTGCCGCACCTCCGAGCAGTTTGAACAAGACCTCCAGTGGATCCGCAGCAAGACCGACAAGCCCTTTGGCATCAACGTCACCATCGGCCTGACCGACCCCAAACGCCTGGCCCGCGACGTTGAACTGTGCTTTGAGTACAAAGTCCCCGTCCTGCTGACCAGCTACGGCAACCCCACCCAGCTCGTCGAGCAGGCCCACGCCCACGACACCACCGTCTTCCACGACGTCATCCACCTCAAACATGCCAAGAAGGCAGAGTCGGCCGGCGTAGACGGCATCATCGCCGTCAGCCAGGGCGCCGGGGGACACGCGGGCACCGTCAACCCCTACGTCCTGATCCCCTACCTCAAAAAACACCTCTCGGTCCCCGTCATCTCTGCGGGCTGCATCTCCGGTGGCGCCCAGGTGGCCGCGTCTCTGGCGCTCGGTGCGCAGCTGGCCTACATCGGCACCCGCTTCATCGCCTCCACCGAGTGCGGCGCCCAGGACCGCTACAAAGAGATGGTCGTCGAGGCCAACCACCACGACATCGTCTACACCAACAAGATCTCAGGCATCCACGCCAACTTCCTCAAAGACACCATCCCCGACAACACCACCCCCGACCGCAGCCCTGAGGCCGCCAAACGCTGGCGCGACATCTGGAGCGCCGGCCAGGGCGTCTCTTTGATCGACGAGGTCAAACCCATCTCCCAAATCGTCGAAGACATCGCCCGCGAATACCACGACGCAGTGGCGGCGCTGCGCTAGCCGCCACTGCGAGTTCGCGGCGCCGGCGCTGCGCTTGGCTTGCTTTCGGTTCGCTGCGCTGCGCTTGCTTTTGGTTCGCCTGCTGCGCAGGCTTTTGGTGCGGTCGCTGCGCTCCCTGATGGGGTTTGTGATGGGTGGGTTCTTGGCTTCGCCGGTCAGAGTTGGGCATTTTGGCGAAATACGTTTGGTTTCTGGGGGTCGGATGGGCTGCTTTGATGGCTTGTTGGGCCTTTGGATTGGGTTTTGAGGCCTGATGGGCTGCTTTGGCGGCTTGTTGGGCCTTTTTGGGTTTTTAGGGTGTGGCGAGCTTTTTGAGGACGGCTTTGAGCAGCCGCCAGGATTTTTGGACGGATTTGACGTAGACGCGCTCGGTGGGGCTGTGGGCGCCTCGGATGTCGGGGCCGAAGGAGATGGCGTCGAGGCCGCCGACGCGCTCGCCGATGATGCCGCACTCCAGCCCGGCGTGGACGGCCAGGATCTCGGGGGATTCTTCAAAGAGGTCGGTGTAGGTCGATTTGCAGATGGCCAGCAGCTCAGAGTCGGGGTTGGGCTCCCAGCCGGGGTATTCGCCGTATTGTTGGACGCGGGCGCCGGCCAGGGTGCCGATGGAGTCGAGTTGGTCGGCGACGGCGTGCAGGAGAGAGCGAGTGGAGCCGCGTGAGAGAAGGCCGACGACGAGCTTGAGGCCTTTGTCGGTGGCGGTGGGCTCGATTGTGGAGAGGTTGTTGGAGGTTTGAACCAGGTTTTCGACCTTGGGGTGCATGCCGACGACGCCGCTGGGGACGGCGGCCAGAGCCTTGATGATGCGGTCGGTGGCCGACTGCGCAATGGCGGCCGTGGCCTTGGCCTGGGTGATGGTGATGTGGGTGCCCGGCTCGTAGGACTCGGCGGCGACGGTGGTCGCCAGCGTCTTGGCGTGCCGCTTGAGGGTGGCGATGGTCTGGGCGGAGCAGGAGATGGTGGCCACCGCTTCGCGGGGGATGGCGTTGCGCTTGCTGCCGCCCTGCATGGTCACCAGGCGCACTTCACCGGGAACCTCGCGCAAGAGTCTGGTGAGGGTCTTGATGGCGTTGCCTCGGTTTTGGTGGATGTCGCCGCCGGAGTGGCCGCCGCGCATGCCGCCGACTTCGATCTGGTAGGTCTGGTGACCGGGGGTCAACTCCGAGGTGGGCAGATCCCAGGTCAAGGTGGTGTCCATGCCGCCGGCGCAGCCGATGTAGAGGGTGTTGTCTTCTTCGGTGTCGAGGTTGATCATCCGACGGCCCCGGAAGAAGCCGGGCTCAAGCTCACCGGCGCCGGTCATGCCCATCTCTTCGTCGATGGTCAGCAGCAGCTCCAGGGGGCCGTGGGTGACGGTGGGGTCGGTGGCCGCGGCCAGCGCCAATGACACGCCGATGCCGTTGTCCGCGCCGAGTGTGGTGCCGTTGGCCCGCACAATCTGGCGTCCGTCTTCGGCCCAGGTGTCGATGATCAACTCAATGGGGTCGCGGGTGAAGTCGTGGGTGGAGTCCCGGTTGGCCTCGGTGACCATGTCCAGGTGGCCCTGGAGCACGATCAAGGGGGCGTCTTCGTGGCCGGGGGACGCGGGCACCTCGATGACGACGTTGCCGACCACGTCCACGCGGGAGATGAAGCCGTGCTCTTTGGCGATGTTCAGGACCCACTGGCGCACGGCCTCCTCTTGCTTCGAGGGACGCGGGTGGGCGGACATTCCGGCAAAAAAGTGCCAGACAGGTTGGGGTTCAAGGGCTTCAACGGCGCTGTAGTCGGGTTTGCTCATGGTATCTTTGGACCTCTGTGTTGGGGCATCCACAAAACCCAGTGTTTTGATGCGCGGGATGATACCAAAGCTGCCCCGCACAGCCCACCACCCTTCCCCACCGGCGCCCGCATCTGCTAAATGTAGTGGCCAGGGACTCTCTCAAGTCACCTCCACACACTCGCGCCCTTCGAGATCATGACCACTGAGCTTATTTTCCTGGCCATCGCGCTGGCGGTGGGTCTGGCGCCCATCGTATTGGCGCGCCGCACATCCCCGCTGGGGCCTGGCCCAAAAGTGGCCGCCGTGGCCCTTGGGGTGGCGGTTTTTATTTCTGCATGGACCCTTCAGGAATCCTGGACCGCCACGGACTCGACCCCTGTCAACCAGCCCCAGCAGGTGTCCCAGGATGGCTATGTCTCATCGGACACATGCCGCGCGTGTCATCCCAAAGAGTACGACTCGTGGCAACAGACCTACCACCGCACCCTGACCCAGCGGGCCACGCCCCAAAGCGTCAAAGGCAACTTTGACAACGTGGAGTTGACCGACCTCAAGGGCGTCACCTACACGCTGACGCGCCGCAATGGCGAGTTCTGGATTGCCTGGCAGGGCAAAGACGCTGAGGCCATTGCGCGCGCCGAGACGCTCATCAAGGTTCTCAAGGACAGCCTGCCCGATCCTGGACTGCCCGAGCCGCTGCGCCAGCAAATGGCCGCCGATTTGAGCCGCGCCCAGACGCAATTGAAGGCCCACCAGGAGCGCCTGATCCCCATCGAACGGCCCGTGGTCCTGGTCACGGGCTCACACCACCAGCAGATTTACTGGTATCCCAGCACGCTGGATCTGGCCGAAGACCGCACCGAAATCACGGACATGGGCGGCTACAACTTTCGGTTTTCACCCGACGCCCTCCAGGGCCAGCTATTGGCCTTCCCCTTTGCCCACCTTGTGGCCGAAGACCGCTGGGTGTACCGGGAGGCGGTCTTTGTCTCGCCGCCCTCCGCCGAAGAGTACAGCCCCTGGAACAGCAACTGCTTGACCTGCCACACCACCGACGGTCGCCCCATGAGGGATCTGGACAAGTCCCAGGCCCGCTCTGAGGTGGCCGAGTTGGGCATCGCCTGCGAGGCCTGCCACGGTCCAGGCAAAGAACACGTTGCGGGCAACAACGCTCCCTACCGGCGTTACGGGCTGCATTTGGGCCAGAGCGACGACCCCAGCGTGGCGCACCCGGAGCGCTTTGACCACAAGACCTCGTCACAGATCTGCGGACAGTGCCACAGCATCGGCCGCGCGCAGGACTTTGAGGTCTACAACCGCATGGGCTCGCGCTACCGCCCTGGCACGTCTTTGGATGAGACGCGCCGGATTTTCACGCCCGCCGATGTGCAGGGGACGGTGATCCACGCCGCCGAAAAGGAACTCTTTGATCAAAGCTTCTGGTCTGACGGCGCCGTGCGGGTCAACGGACGAGAGTACAATGGGCTGCTGGAGTCGGGGTGTTACCAGAAAGGTGAGATGAGCTGCATGTCGTGCCATCAGATGCACGGTGGCAACCCCGAAGACCAGCTTAAGGAAGGGATGCGCGGGGACAAGGCCTGCACCCAATGTCACGACGCGGGCAAATACGCCGACACCGCCCACACCCACCACCCGGCGCAGTCCAGCGGTGCGCGTTGTCAGAGTTGTCACATGCCCTACACCGTCTTTGGGCTGCTTAAGTCCACCCGCAGCCACACCATCGAGGTGCCCTCCATCAAAACCTCGCTCCAGACCGGTCGCCCCCACGCCTGTACCATCTGTCACATGGACAAACCGCTTCAGTGGGCCAACTCTTACATGGAGACATGGTATGGGCAGCCTGCTGTGGCCCTCTCGGGCGATGAGTTGACGACTTCGGCCACGGCGCTGGGGTTGCTCAAAGGCGACGCGGGGGTGCGGGCGCTGGTGACCTCCAACCTGCGTTACGAGGAGCACCTGGAGGTTTCAGGCCGCGATTGGCTCCCGCCGATTCTGGCGCAGCTTCTTGACGACCCCTACCACGCGGTGCGCTTTGGCGCTTACCAGATGTTGCGCCGCCAGCCGGGTTTTGAGGACTTTGAGTACGATTACATTGGTGACTCCGCCACGCGTCAAACCGCCGTTGCCAAGGCTCTGGACATCTGGAGGCGCACGCGCCCAGAAAAGCTCTCCAGGACCGGCGACGCCGTGCTCATCGGTTCGGACGGCGAGCTGATGCAAGAGCGCGTCAAGACCCTCCTTCAAAACCGCGACAACCGCCCCGTGACTCTGGCTGAGTGATGCACCACCCGGATGCGGTTTGTGGAACCGTTGGGCTTGCGTTGGCTTGAACTGAGCGCTGGACCGTGGCACACAGCCTTTTGCGGCGCTTTGGCGCGGCAGGTACCCTTGTAGCGTGTGGTGTTTGGCATCGGGAGTTGACCATGGTTCGCCTTATCCTCTTGGCTTTGTGTTGTGTTGTGTTGGCGCTTGGCACCGCGTGCAGCGATGACGGGCAGGACAACACCAATGTCCCCGTGGATCAGGCCGACGCCGATGGGCAGGCCGATGCTGATCAGCCTGACGGCGGCGAACCGGACGTCGATGACATGGACGAGCCCGACGCCGCGCCGCCTGAGGATGTCGAGGAAGATACCCAGGAGCCGCAAGACACGACCGAAGACGAAGACCCGGACCCGCCCGAGGACGTCATGGAAGATGACGCGATGGTGGACGCCGGGGATGGGGAGATGGACGCCGAGCCGGACGCGCCCGAGGACATCATGGAAGGCGACATCATGGAGCCTGGGGTGCCTTTGGAGGGCTTTGGGGCGCTCAGTGGCCAGTGCGGTGTGTTGGACACGGCGCAGTTGACCGGGACGGAGCCGCTGGTCTTTGTCAACGCGATCGACTTTGGCGAGGATCCGTTTGATGAGGGTCAAGACGACGATTTCCTGACCGAGGGCGGCCTGGAGGTGTTGACGGACGACAACGCCGGGGGCAACTCCAAGCTCTCTGAAGTTTTTGCCTTTGAGGTGCTGGGCCGCTGTGAGTTGGCGACGCTGCTGAAGACCGAAAACGAAATTGCCTACAACGACCCGATGGGCAAAATCACCGACCTGCTGGTCGAGATCGATGGCCTTAAGATTGGCGTGAGCGTCACCCGCGCCGTGGGCTTCCCCAGGGAAGACCCCTACACCGTCGAGCAGGCCGCCGGGTTGCTGGAGCGCAAGCTCATTGGTGTCATCGACAGCAGCGCCAACGTCGCCCCCGAAGACGCCTGGTCCAAACAGATCCTCTCCATCATCGCCTACGAGGATCGCCACGCGCAGGCCATGCAAGACGCCTTTGCCATGATGCCACCCGAGGTCAGCGCCGACACCATCTTGCTGATCACCGTCAGCAACGGCGACGACGGCTTCCTCTACTGAGCCCCAAAAGCATCCACGAAGCCCAAAGCTCCCCTCAGCAAGGCCCCGCGGGTTTCTGCGCGATGGGCGTCTGCACCGGCTCGCCCATCTGCAGCTTGCGGTTGAAGAGCTCCAGGACCATGTCCATCGTCAGGCGCGCCAGCGCCGGGTTGTAGCGGTAACCCACATCGCGCACAAAGGCATGCCGGGCGTTGAACTCATGCCAGGTGACGTTCACATCAGCGTCCAACAAGGCATTATGAATCAACGCCCTGCCCTCTCGAGGCACATGGCGGTCTTGCCGCCCCCACACCATCATCAGCTCGCCTTTGATCTCGCCCACCCGGTCTAATGAATTGTCGTTCATCCCCTTGCCCAGGCTGCGCTTGTGGATGTCGGTGGCGTAGAAGCAGGCGGTGGCCTGAACGTCGGGATTCATCGCCGCCCGAAAGCTCAGGTGTCCCCCAATGCAGATGCCAATGGCGCCCAGGCGACCATTGCAGTTGGGCAACCCCGCCAGAAAGTCCAGCGCGGCGCGCGCGTCGCTGTCGTAGGCAGAGATTTCTTTCTCGATTTTGTAGCGATTGCCCTTGTCCGTCCCGGCCTGATCGTACTCAAACGGCGAGCCAAGCGGCTCAAACTCGTGGTAGATCTCGGGCACCGCGACAATGTAACCGTGACCCGCCAACATCCGCGCCGTGCGCGCAATCGGGCCGGTCATTTGGTAGATCTCGGAGAAGAGCACAATCCCAGGGAAGCTGCCTTCAAAAGCGGGCTCAAAACGAAACGTGCGCATTTTGCCCGTTGGCGTGTCCAGATCCACAAAATCTTCGGTGATGATCATCGGCTCTCCTTTCTCCAAAGCGCGTCTCCGCGCGCAAACTCGCCGTTGGTGCACAAACACCAGCGGCGCACACACGGTTCAAGACCCCACCGGGAGCAACAAGAGCCCCAGCGTGGTCGGTGAGCGGAAGATAAGGCGGAAGAAGACCGCGTCGTAGTCTTGAGGGCCGACCTGACGCGTCTGGTACATGATCTCAGCGCCAATGCCCATCTCACCGATGACGTAGCCCGCAAAGCTCGACAGATCGACGTCGCCATCTGCGTCGCTGTTGAGGCCAATTCGAGCCACGGGGTTGTCCTGCCAGGACACCAACTCAAGCCCCAACCCCACACCCACACCCAGGCCACTGCTGCCCCGTGGTCCGGTGTTGGACAGCGCCTCACCACGGCCGATCAAATACAGGCGGCCCTGGCTCTCCCCCTTGCTCATGTCTCCCGACATCCATAGGGCATAACCGACCTCAAAGTGGGCGCCGACCAAAGGAGAGGTGCGCAGCGACTCATTGGGGAAAGTCTCAAAGACAAACCCGGCCCCCAAATCCAGAACCAGCTCCTCTGTGAAATACTGCATTGGGTGAATGGCCGCTGTGAGCGAGAACGCCCCGGCGCTGTCTTCCTGCTCGCCAAAACGGTCGTCATTCAGATCGCCAAAGGCCGGACCACCGCCCAACGTCATCTTCATCGGCGGCGCGATGACCGGCACCGGTATACAAGCCGCCGCCAACAACACCGCGCACAACGCCAACAACCCCACTTGTTTTTCCACAAAAACCTCTCAAACCGGTTGATACGGACACAGAACACGCCCATGCACGCTCTGACCAGGCCGTTGTCATGAGAATACGCCCAAACCTCGCGTTCGGGTATCAACGTGCGCCACAAACTCAAACAACAAAGCCCGATCGTGTTGTCACGACCGGGCCTACCGCATTGATATGGTGGATGTTGGCGTGCCCAGACATCCGTTTTACTGGGAAAACGCACCGCTGACCAGCGGCTCACGCGCGCCAAAGCCGCAAAGTGGCCATTGACGCTGCGCCGGTGGGAGCTGGTTTCAATTGCCCTCTTCCTGCTCGCCTTCTTCGGGCAGCTCGGGGGCGTTGGGGTCGGGGATGATCTCGACGACCCCGTGGATGCCTTCGGTCCAGGAGGCGGTGGGCAGGTCTTTAAAGTCGTTCCAGCGCTCGTCGCGGCGCTCGCTGCGGTCGCCGTAGAGGACCACAAAGTCCTCGCCATACCCGGTGTCATCCTCGCGCGTGCCGTTGTCGGGCATCCGGTTGTCCCAACGCGTCCACTCCACCGGCTCCCCGCTGACCCAGACAAACTCGCCTTCATGACCACGGTCGTGCAGGCCAATCCACATGTCGCGGTTTTCGTCTTCCCAGCGCCCAAAGGTGTCGATCAACCAGTCGTTCTCGTCGCGGCTGCGGACGGTGACCAGGTGACCGCCCACCGAACGGGCGAAGGCCTCCGCCTCGGACCACTTGGAGGGCTCAAGCAGCATGTAGGTGTGGCCGTTGATGGGGCTGACTTCGGTGGCCAGGACCGCCAGTTCGGGCACAGGACCAGGCGCCACGTCCACCACAAGGTCCACAAAGAAGGACAGGAAGTCACCGGCGGGCCCATCGGGCAGCACCAGCATCTCGCCGAGCGCCAGACCGGGGTTGATCTCGCTGACGTCGCCCATGTCCATGGACTCATCCATGTTGTCGCTGGTCAGCAAGCCCGGCAGCAGGCCCATCATCGTCACCAGCGTCCGCTCCAGCGCCACATCGTCGATCTCCACCAGCGGCTTGGCAATCACGTCCGCCTCGGCCGAGATGTCGATGGCCAGACCCAACTCCGACTCAGGGTCCAGCGCCACATCCACAAAGAGGTGCGTGGACACCGTCGCCCAGGGCTTGTCCACCCCGTCGATCGGCACCGTGAACTCAAAGGCGATCTCGCCGAGCGACACCTGCATCAGCTTCCCTTCGGCGTCGTCCATCTGAATGATGGGCGGCAGCATCGGGTGGAGCATGATGCCCACGGGAGTCTCGGCCGACGCAAACTCCTGGAGCCCTTCGGCGCCCGCCAGAGTGGCCATGGTCCCCACATCAAACTTCAAAGGCAACGCCGTGCCGCCAGCCTCCAGGTCCGCGATGATCTGGCCCAGGTCGATGACCAACGCGTCCGAGCGCCACAGGTTGGCAAAAAGCTGGTTGAGGAAGTCATCGGCCAAACTAAAGCGCAGCTCCGAGACCTGCCCTTCGTCTGTGGGCGCCGGACCAGGGGTCATGAAGGTGCCAGGGGCTTCGGGGGCGCCGGGCGCCGCAGGCATGTCCAGCGCAGCATCGGTGGCCAGCGACAAACCGCCAGGATCCACGGCGATGTCCGTCACCAAAAGCTTGAAGTCCGCCGTGCGGCCCAGCACCTCGGCCGTCTGAGAGAGGGTTTCGGGGGTCAGAACATCCTCCATCAAGAAGGTGTCCAGAAACTCCACCAGCGCGTCTTCCAACTCGTCCTCGACGATGCCCTTGATGATCCAGTCCACCAGACCCAGCAGCCCGCGGACATCAAAGTCAAAGTCATGCATCTCCAACTGGTTGTCCGAGAAGGCGATGTCCAGGCCGCCCGCGCCGTCGGTCATCAGGTTCACGTTGACGATCAACTCCGCCGGGTCAGCCTCGATCTCACCAGAGATCTCGTTGCCCTCAAAGAGCGCGTCAAACTGCACTTCCAGACCGTAGACCTCCACGGTGGCCTGCAAGAGACCATCGAGCGGCACCAGCTTCACCTCCACACCCTCAATGTCCAGGGACTTGAGCTTGAAGGCCTCGTTCTCCGCGCCGGGATCGGGCTGCTGACCCTGACCAAGCTGCGCGAGCAGCTCCGGGCCGAGGTTGTCGGAGAGAGAGTCGGCGATCATCGCCAACCCTTCGGCCGAAACGCGCGCCGTGATGGCATCATTGGCAGGCTGCCCCCAGGGCGCAAACTCGCCAAAGGCCACCGAGCGGATGTCCGTCGCCGTGGTGCCCTGACCGTCGGTCGCCTCGACCTTGATGAGGTTGGTGCCCATCTTGGGAGAGAGGGTCATTCTAAAGTCGCCCGCAGCGCCCACCGTCACGTCCTGGCCGTTGACGGTCACCTTCTGAACGCCGCCGCCGTCGGTCACCACACCCTCAACGATGATGTCGCTGGTGTTGGCGGCCTCAAAAAATGCGCCGCGCGCGGGCTGCGTCACCACAATGTGCGGGGGAAGCTCGGCGACCATCACCTGACGGCGCACCTCCTGGCCCCCGCCGCTGACCACCACCTCTACGGCGCCCTCGGCGGTCAACTCCAGCGCATGGACAAAGGCGCCGTTTTCCACCGGCACCTCTATGGCGTTGACAAAGACACTCGACAACCCGCTGGCTTCGCCGCGGACCATCAGCGTGGTGCCTTCGATCATGGCACCCTCTGCAGGGGCGGAGAGCGAGAGCGACACCTGATCTTGCTGCGACCCTTCCTGGCCTGCCTCCTGCCCCGACATCTTGGGCGAAGCACACGCTGTGCTCAGCGCCACCGCCATCAACAAAACACTCAAACTGCGCGTTGTGTGTCTCATAACCGTCCTGCCCCTCTCCAGAGTGTGGCGCCCAAGCACCAGATCAACGAATTCACCCCCTACTTAAAGCAAGGGCCGGGCCAGATCGGGCAAAACCCCGCCATTGCGGGTTCCACACATTCAAAACGGGAAAACTATGAAAGATGCACATGGGGACGACTGTCACCGTTGTGGCACATATGCCACAAGGTGAGGAAACGCCGCACAATGGCCCAATAAAGGGCGTTCGTGTGTTGTGACAGGAGCGAAAATCAGTCTTCTTCGGGGGTCCAGAGGATGGACAGGCGCACAGAGACGGAGTCTTCGCTGCGGTGGGCTTCCTCGTCGAGTTCGAGGATGAGTTTCATGAGGGCTTCTTCGTAGAAGGCCTTGAGGCGCGGTATGGATTGGGGTGTGACGCGGAACGCGACGTTGCGGACAAGGGCGCGCTCGTCCTTGTTCATGAAACGCGCGTTGATGGCCATGTGCACGTGGTCCATCAGCGTGTTGAGGCCATCAACCCGCGCCATCCAGGGCACCAACGAGAGGCGGTGGACGGCTTTGGCCACCGCAAAACGCTGGGTCCTGCCTTTTTGCTTCACCACCCGGCCTTCGGCCACCAACTGTGCCAGCGCCGCCTCAAGCTCTTGGGGCGAAAAGGCGGGCAGCTCTCGCTCAATGCGCGTGGAGCTGAGCGGCTCGGACCACAGGAGACTGAGGATCTGGCGCCCGATGCCGTGTTGACGCTCGGGGGCCAGGAAGTGCTCCTTGAGGTCCTTGGAGAGCTCGGCGGCTTTGGTCATACCGATGTCAAAGAGGCCAGTGATCTGGCGCATCTTCAAGCCGCTGCGGCGAGCCCGCTGGTAGTAGGCCAGTTCAACCAGGGCCTTCAACTCGGCCAGCGAGAGAGAGGCTTCTTCGGCCAGGTTGGCCGAGGGGCGCAGGCAGGCAAAGACCAGTCGCCTGAGCTCCTCCCGACTCAACCCAACGTTGTCGTGGTTGTCCTCACCCATCGCCGCACCGCTCTCCCTGGGCGTCAGGGCAGCAAGGATGGGGGGTCAAGCGGTCGGGATCGACCTCAATGCACTGACCCGAGTCGCGCGCCATGCACTCATTCATATCCAAGAGGTCTTCGATGATGATGTCGTCCTCCAGAAACTCGCAGCAGCACGGCGCAGGTTCAGGGGCATCGGGTCCGGTGCACCACACGCCAGGGGCGATTTCTTCACACACGGCGTCGTCTTGCAAGCAGTTTTCGGGGCCATCGACCTGGGTCTGGCCTTCGGGGCACTGAGCGCCTTCATCGATGCGCAAGCAGAAGAGGCTTTCGCTGATCTGGATGCACTCCACATCGTCCACAAAGCAGCCATCGACCGGCTCAAACCCTTCGGGACACTCGGGCGCGTCGGGGCCAGTGCACCAGATGCCAGGGGCAATTTCTTCACACACGGCGTCGTCTTGCAGGCAACCTTCAGGGCCGTCGACCTGGGTCTGGCCTTCGGGGCACTGGGCCGGCTGTGCGCCCTCGCAGACCGCATCCTGACAAACCTCTTCACCTTCACATTCATCGTCACTGATGCATTGGGCCTCACTCCAGAGCATCGGGTTGCGGTCGCGATGGCGCTCGGCGAGTCGCTCAAGTTCGGGCCGCTCAAGTTCACCGCGCGAGCAGATGCCGATGGGGCCAAAGCGGGTCAACGTCGCCAGGCTGCCCGGACAACGAAACCCATTTTCCACCACGATGGGGCGCTCATAAACGCAGTACTGCTCGTCTTCGACGCTCAGCAGCTCTCCTGCCTCACCGCAATCCACCGCCACAGCGCCTTCACCGTTGGTGTCCTTGGAACAACCCGCCAGGACCGCCAACACACCACACAACACCACACCCATCCACACACAAGAGCCTTTCGGGAACATTGTCTCCCTGCCTCCATCGGCCAATCGTTTCGTACCGCCAGCGCATGTGCTGGCCAGTGCCCGCTGCCCATCAGGGCAAGAGAAAGCTAAGGCGGATTGTTTGGCCGGTCAACACTTTTTTCGCCTGAGCGAAAAAACTGTCATTTCTCAGCGCAAGATCACGGCCTTTCTCGCCCCCAAACTCATGTGCGGTGAGGTGTTCAAAGCAAAAAAGCCCAACCAGACGTTTGCTGGTTGGGCTTTGGAGGTGTTGTGCGTTGGTTGCTCAGATCAACTCAACAAAGCGCGTCAGGAGGGTCTTGACGCCAGCACCGCCGAAGTCGATGACCAGCTTTTTGCCGCCATCGCGGACTTCAGTGATGGTGCCTTTGCCAAAAGACTTGTGTTGAACTTCGTCGTCGACGACCGGGATGCGTGGGGCGTTGTCTTTGTCGTCTTTGGGGCCAGCGCCAGCCTTGACCAGCGCCTGCATGACGATCCGAGCGTCGTAGACTTTCTTCTTGTCGTGGGCGCGCTGGGCGATTTCGTAGGGGGTGTGTCCCTTGGCGTCGGGGAGGTTGGGGTTGGCGCCAGCGCTCAGCAGCGCATCGACGACGTGGTATCGGCCAGTGGCTGCCGCAAGGTGGATGGGGGCATTGCCATCGGCATTGACGGTGTCGGGGGCTGCCCCAATCTTAAGCAGGAGCCGCACGTAGGCAGGCTCTTCCAAGGTGGAGGCGTCGCAAATGGCCAGCGACGGATCGGCGCCAGCGTCAATGAGCTGACGGATGATCTCGTGTCGGTTCGGGGCGCGGTCGTCGGTGGCGGTGTCTTCACGGCTGAAATCGATGACCGTGGCCAACGCTCCATCCCGCTGATGCTCACAGTGGGGCAAGAGGGCCATCAGCGCGCCGACCGAGGCGTACATGGCCGCTGCCTCAAGCGCGCGGCGGTCTGCGTGGCGCCAGTGGATGGTGGCGTCCACATCAGCCCCGGCCTTGAGCAGGCGGCGCACGGCGGCCTCGTGCCCAAAACGTGCAGCGTGGCCCAGCGCCTGGGGGTGGAGGCTCAAGTCGACGCCAGCGGTGATCAACAGGCGCAGGACATCATTGAGGCCGTTGGAGGCAGCGTAGGTCACGGCGGTTTTTTCATGCGCGCGGTTTTGCGGCAAACGCGGTCCACCGTTGGCATCGGCGCCTGCGGCCAGCAGGCGGTCGATCAGGTCGGGAGACTCAAGGCCATGGTCCAAGGGGGACTGGCCCATCACGTCGATGGGCGACAACTCAGCGCCTTTGCGGATGAGCCAATCGACGGCCGAGAGGTTTTCGCACGCGGCGGCAATGTGCAGCGGCGTGCAGCCAAAGCGGTCGCGGGCGTTGATGTCCAGGCCGCGCTCGCTCAACGCGTCCATGCACTGCACTGCGTCGGGGTTGACACAGCACACGTGCAAGAGCGTGCTGCGGCCCGTGGGAACCTTGAGCGGGTTGGCGCCGACCTGACGCCAACGCGTCACACCGTTGCTTTGACCCCGAGCGTCGATGTGACGCTGGTTGTGACCGTCAATGGCGGCCCCCGCATCGAGCAAACGCTTCACCCACCGGTGCTGGCCATGAAAAGCGGCGTGCCACAACGCCGTGGCGCCCACTTCATCCTGTTCGTCCAACAAGCCATCACTCAGGGCCTGCTCAAGCGCCTCTTCGTTGAGGCTGGAGGTCCAACTGACCATGTCTCTCCTATGGCGCTCCCACGCCTGTTTTAACCAAGAACCGGGGGCAAACGTCGATCACCCTGACAAAGCCCGACCGCGGGTGCTGCACTGTACTGCTGTGACTGCGTCCACGCGCTCTTACACCAAGAAATGGTTCGAAAATCAAGGACTTAAACCGCGTCGGCTTTGAAACTCCCCTGAAAAGGTCGAGTTTCAAAGCCGGCGCGGTTTATCCATCACTGTCAAAGCTGAACCTTGTTCACTGTCTTTTCAACGCCCCTCGATTTTGATATTTTAAGCAACAGTTCAAATTGCGTGATTTCCCCTAACGGCCTTTTGGAGGACGACCCATGACGCGTCACCTGTATCTGCTGATGACCATATTAATGGTCTTGAGCGCTGTAGCCTGCGACGGAGATGGAGGCAGCAGCATCGATGTTCAAATCGACGAAAACGTCGATGACGACGGCAACAACGGACTTGATGATGACAACAACCAGACGGGACAGCGCCCGTGTGGTGATGTTCCCCATGAGGGTGTCATTGACGAGGGCGAAGCCGGTGAATGCGGCGGCTTTGTCAGCGAGTGCGAGATCAAGGGTGTCGCGGTGCGCGTGGCGCTGGTGTGCGACGACGGCCAGGAGGTGGAGATCGCCATTGAAGAGGCCTGCGAGCGCGACACCAACGGGTTGATCGTCGATGAAGGCGAGGCGAGCGAATGCGACGGCTTTGACGACGCTTGCGATGAAACTGGCCTTACCCAGCGCACCCAGGTGGTTTGCCAGGGTGGGACGGCCGTTGAAGAGGTCGTTGAGGAAGAATGCGAGCGCGACACGGATGGTGTCGTCGTTGAAGAAGGAGACGCTGGCGAGTGCGGCGGCTTTGAAGACACTTGCGATGAGACTGGCATTCAAACCCGCACGGACGTGGTCTGTCAGGACGGCCAGCAGGCCGAGGTGACCCAAGACGTGGAGTGCGAGCGCGACACGGATGGTGTCGTGATTGAAGAAGGCCAGTTTGGTGAGTGTGAGGGCTTTGAGGACGCCTGCGATGAAAGTGGCGCGCGGACCCAGGTGACGGTGGTGTGTCGGGGCGGTCAGCAGGCCGAAGAGTCGCTGACCCAGCCTTGTGAGCGCGACACCGACGGCATCGTCCTTGAAGAGGGCCAGGCCGGTGAGTGCGGCGGTTTTGAGGGCGTCTGCGACCAGACGGGCACCGCCGAGCGCACGGACACTGTGTGTCAGGACGGGGAAGCCGCTGCGCTGGCTGTGGCGGTCGATTGTGAGCGCAACACCAACGGTCAAGTCGTTCGTCAAGGCGAGCTTGGTCAATGCGGCGGCTTTGAAGGCGCCTGTGATGAAGAGGGTCAAGCCCAACGCACGGACGTCGTCTGCCAGGACGGTCAAGAGACTGAAGTCACCGCTCAGCAGGCCTGTGAGCGCGACACCGACGGCGTCGTCGTTGAAGAAGGGGACGCTGGCGAGTGTGGTGGCTTTGAGGATGTCTGCGACGAGGACGGCACGGCTCAGCGCACGGACGTTGTGTGTCAGGGCGGTCAGGAGACCGACGTGACCAACACGGTCGAGTGCAGCAGAGACACCGACCGTCTAGTGGTTGATGAAGGCGAGTTTGGTCAGTGTGGGGGTTTTGAAGGTCCTTGCGCGACCGATGGGGTGCAGCGCCGCACCCAGACGATTTGTCAGGATGGCCAGCCGACCCAGGAAGAAGACTTCCAGGACTGCCAGCGCGACACCGATGGTGTTGTCGTTGAGGAAGGCGAACTGGGTGTGTGCAGCGGCTTTGAGGGCATCTGTGATGAGACAGGGACCCAGCGCCAGACCAACACGGTCTGCGAGAACGGCGCGCCGACGGCGCAGGACGTGACCGTGGAGTGTGAGCGCGACACCGACGGCGTGATCGTTGAGGAAGGCCAGGTCGGTGAGTGCGGCGGCTTTGAGGGCACCTGCGGTGAAGAAGGCGTGGCGCAGGTGACGGGCGTGGTGTGCCGCGACGGTCAGGAGACCGAAGCGACCACGGAGCAGGCCTGCTTTAGAGACACCGACGGCGTGGTGGTTCGCGCTGGTGAGTTTGGCCAGTGTGGCGGCTTTGAGGGCGCTTGCGGCGAAGACGGCGTTCAGGAGCGCACGGACATCGTTTGTGACGGCGGCCAGGAGACCGAGCGCACCGAGCGTCAGGATTGCCAGCGCGACACCGATGGCGTGATTGTCGATGAAGGTCAGTTTGGTCAGTGCGGCGGCTTTGAGAACGACTGTGACGAGGACGGTGTCCAGGTCCGCACGCAAGTGGTGTGCGAGGCCGGTCAGGAGTCGCGCCGCGAGATCGAGCAGGTGTGCACGCGCGAGACGGACGGGCTGATCATTTCAGAAGATGATTTTGGGGCCTGTGAGGGCTTTGAGAGCGCCTGTGACGAGACCGGCGTGCAGCGCCGCCGCAACATCGAGTGTCAGGACGGCCAGGAAGTTGGCCAGGTCGAAACCCGTGACTGCACCCGCGACACCGACGGCGTGATTGTCGATGAAGGTCAGTTTGGCCGCTGCGGCGGCTTTGAGGGCGTTTGCGACGAAGACGGCGTGCAAGTGCGCCAGGAGACCTTCTGCCAGGGCGGCCAGGAAGCCCAGCGCGAGATCGAACAAGCTTGCGGCCGCGACACCGACGGTGTGGTCGTTTTGGTCGGCGAGCCGGGCGAATGTGGTGGTTTTGAGGGCGTTTGCGGTGAGGACGGCGTTCAGGAGCGCACGGACATTGTCTGCGACGGTGGTCAAGAGACCGAGCGCACCGAGCGTCAGGACTGCGAGCGAGATACCGACGGTGTGATCGTCGATGCGGGCCAGTTTGGCCAGTGTGGCGGCTTTGAGGGAGCCTGTGACGAGACCGGCACCCAGCGGCGCACCCAGGTGGTCTGCCAAAGCGGCCGAGAGGTCGAGCGCGCCGACAGCCAGGCTTGCGAGCGAGACACCGATGGCGTGGTCATCGACGCGGGTCAGTTTGGCCAGTGCGGCGGCTTTGAAGGCCGCTGCGATGAGACCGGCACCCAGGAGCGCACCCAGGTGGTTTGCCGCGACGGCCAGGAAGCCCAGCGCGTCGAGAACCGAGACTGTGCCCGCGACACGGACGGTGTCGTGGTTGAAGAAGGCCAGTTTGGCCAGTGCGGCGGCTTTGGAGACGCCTGCGACGAGACCGGCGTTCAGGAGCGCGCGTTGGTGGTCTGCCGCGACGGCCAGGAAGCCGACCAGATCGACCGTCAGGATTGCGAGCGAGACACGGACGGCGTCGTGGTGGATGAAGGCCAGTTTGGCCGCTGTGAAGGTTTTGAAGGCATTTGTGACGAGACCGGCACCCAAACCCGCACACAGACCATCTGCCGCGGCGGTCAGGCCAACGAAGAAGACATCACCCAGGCCTGCGAGCGCGACACCGACGGCATCGTGGTCGAGGCCGGTCCCTTTGGTGAGTGTGGCGGCTTTGGCGGCATCTGCGATGAGACCGGCAACCAGGAGCGCACCACCGTCATCTGTCGCGGCGGCCAAGAAACAGACGAGGTTGAGCGCCGCGAGTGTGAGCGCGACACGGACGGCGTCGTGGTCGAAGAAGGTCAGTTTGGTCAGTGCGGCGGCTTTGAAGGCCGCTGCGATGAAACCGGCACCCAGACCCGCACCGACATCGTCTGCCGAGGCGGTGAACAGGCCGAAATCACCCAAACCCAGGACTGCGCCCGCGACACCGACGGCATTGTGATTCAAACGGGCCAGTTTGGTGAGTGCGGCGGTTTTGTGGACGTCTGCGACGAGACTGGCACCCAGACCCGCACCAACATCGTCTGCGAAGGCGGCCAGGAGACCGAAGAGCGCCAAACCCAGGACTGCGCCCGCGACACCGACGGCGTGGTGGTCGAAGAAGGCCAGTTTGGACGCTGCGAAGGCTTTGAAGGCCGCTGCGGCGAAGAAGGCACCCAGAGCCGCACCAACACCATCTGCCGCGATGGTCAGCAAACCGAGCAAACCCAAACCGAAGCCTGCTTCCGCGACACCGACGGCGCCGTGGTTTCAGTCGGAGAGCCGGGCGAATGCGGCGGTTTTGAAGACCCATGCGACGAAGAAGGCGTGGCCGAGCGCACCGACATCATCTGCCGCGACGGCCAGGAAGCCGAAGTGACCGCCGAAGAGGCGTGCGAGCGCGACACCGACGGCACCATCGTCGATGAAGGCCAGTTTGGCGAATGTGACAACTTCGAAGGACGCTGCGGTGAAGAAGGCACCCAAACTCGCCTCCAGCTCATCTGCCGCGACGGGGCGCAAACCGAAGTGCCCAACACCGAGGTCTGCTTCCGCGACACCGACGGCGTCATCGTGGAAGCCGGTCAGTTTGGCCGCTGCCAGGGATTCCAGGACGCCTGCGATGAAACCGGCACCCAAACCCGCACCAACATTGTCTGTGAGGGCGGCCAGGAGACCGAAGCGCGCCAAACCCAGGATTGCGAGCGAGACACCGACGGCGTGGTCGTGGACGAAGGTCAGTTTGGGGAGTGTGGCGGCTTTGAGGACCGCTGTGATGAAACCGGCACTCAAACCCGCACCAGCGTGATTTGCCGCGATGGACAGCAAACCCCGCAAACACAGACCCAGGATTGTGCCCGCGACACCGACGGCACCATCATTGATGAAGGCCAGTTTGGTGAGTGCGGCGGTTTTGAAGGCCGCTGCGATGAAGAAGGCGTCCAAACCCGCACCCAGACCGTCTGCCGCGGCGGCCAGGCCGCCGAGCAAACCCAAAGCGAAGTCTGCTTCCGCGACACCGACGGTGTGATCGTCAACCAGGGCCAGTTTGGAGAGTGCGGCGGCTTTGAAGATGCCTGCGACGAGACCGGCACCCAGTCCCGCGACGTGGCCATCTGCCGCGACGGTCAGGTCGCCGGTGAAGTCCAGACTCAGGATTGTGTCCGCGACACCGACGGCGTCATCGTCGACACCACACCTTTTAGTGAGTGCGGCGGATTTGACGATGAGTGCGATGAGACCGGCACCCAAACTCGCCGTGTCACCACCTGCCGCCAGGGCCAGCCGGTGACCGCCAGCGAGAGTCAGGATTGCACCCGCCAGGTGGAGGGCTGCGAAGAACCCAAACGGTGTGAAAACGACGACCAGTTCGAGAGCAACGAGGACTTTGAAGAGGCGTCCTTCATTGAAGCGGGCGCCACCAGCGCCTTCCTGTGCCGCACCGACTTCCAGCAAACCCAGGAAGCCGACTTCTACCGCTTCACGGTGCCAGAAAACGCGCTGCTCGACGTCCAGGTCCGCTACGACCACGGCGTCGCCCCCTTCCTGGGCATCGTCCTCTACGGCCCCGGCGGCCAGAACGACGTGCGCGACTTCCTCTTCCCCGACTTTGAAGACCCCAACACCGACGTCCTCCAGGGCGAGCGCCCCATTCCCGTCGATGCCCGCAGCGCTGGAGAGTGGTTCCTTGAGATCAGCGGCACCGAAGAAGGCCAGGACCTCGACTACGAAATCATCCTGACCATCGAGTTCGAAGAGCCCCCGCCGCAAAACTGCGACGAACTCGGCCAGGACATCTGGGAGGCCAATGATTCCTGCCGCACCGCCACTCGCCTTCCTCTCGACCTGGACAACTGTCGTCCTGGCAGCGCTGGCTGCACCTGCAACGAGGAGCAAGCCTGTGACTCGCCGCTCTCCTGCGTGTCGGGGGTCTGCCAGACCGGCTTCATCTGCGGCCCCTCGCAGGATGAGGACCACTTCCTGGTCACGGTCAACGAAGGTCAGGATTTGACCATTCGGCTGCCCCACTTCCACTTTGAGGGCAACATCGACATGGAAGTCTACGAGCCCGACTTCCAGACCCTGGCGGGCTTCAGCTACAACGCCGGACCCAACTTTGAGGAAGTGACCATTGAGGGCGCTGTCGGCGGCGACTACTGCATCCGCATCTTCTCGCTGAGCAACTTTACGACCAACAGCTACAGCATCGAGACGAACACCGGCATCCGGCAGTGACGTCGCCCCAGGCCGGCTTCACCGCCGGCCTGCCCTCCCCTCCCAACACACCTTCATTCAAGAATCTCTGTGGACGACAAACGCGGATCCTGGGGACCCTGGACGTTCTCAACGTCCACCCCATGTGAGCGCAAATAGTTCACGCCGTTGGCCCCCGCGTAACCCCCGCCAACCACGATGACGCGCTTGATCCCAGCGTGGTGCACCAGCTTCGCGCACATTGTGCACGGCTCGCCGGTCACAAAAAGCCACGCCCCTTTGGTCGGCACACCGCTGGCCGCGCAGTTGCAGATGACGTTCATCTCTGCGTGGTGACAACCGATCTCCATCCGCGTGCCCGACTGCACACCCATCGTGTCTCGATAACACACCGTATCACCACACAACTCACCACCGCCGCGCGGCCCGCCGTTGTAACCGTCCATCAAGACCACGTTGCGCTCCGGGTCCAGCAACATGGCGCCAAACTTTCGTCGGGGGCAGTTGGATGCCTTGGCCAACGCCAGACACTGTTCAATGCGGATGCGGATGTGCTTCTCTTTCATGGGGACGGCTCCACGGTGGATAAGCGCCTGAGCAACGGCGCAAGAAACGCTCTCTTGTGTCACAAAGCGGGCCAAAGCACCTCAAGCACAATGACACGCCCAAAACCCCAGGGCTTGTTTGCAAAATGGGACCGAGACAGGCGAGCCCGATGGCATCGAGGCTGAGAATCGAAAGGCTTGGGGTCACGGCAGTGACTCTCAAGAGATGACACTGGAAAGTGACATCTCTTAGACCTTGAGATTCTCTACAATCGATGAGAGCGCAGGCGGGTCAGTAGACCCGTTGAGCATCGACGACGACGGGATCGGTGTCATCGGACCGCATGTCGATGGGAGATTTTGCAAACACGCCCTGATGTTGGTCGCGGGCCTGATCTACCAGAGGTCGTCGCACAACGTCCACCGCCAACCCAAACACTTGCCGGCGACGTATACCCCTCGACCTGACCATGAACCCGATCCAAACACGCGAGGAAGATATGAACATGACGACCAAGGCAGTGATGGCAGCTTCTGCATTGTGGTGCATCCTGGCGGTGGGATGCGTCCAGGCGCAAATGGTGGTCCCCGCCCAACTTCAGGTGACCGGCGCGTCGCTCTCTGTGAAAAAACAAGGCGGGATGTTCTCTACAGACGCCATGTTCTTTGGACCCTACCGCGTCCGAGACATCGACGACGGCTGGGTCTCCTCAGACACACAGGACAACGGGCGCGGCTCATCTCGCTCCGACAGAACCCATGAGTACAACTTCAAGCTGGAGACGATGCAGGGACAACGCCCCCATCAGGCCCGCTGCGTCTCGCGCGCCACAGAAACCACCAGCAAAATGATCGGCGGCATTGAGAACATTGACCACTCGGGACAAACCACCACGTGCCGCATCAGCGGCCCCACCGGTCAAGGACAACTCTCGCTGCGCCCTGCCCCGCGCAGCGGCACCCTGGTCGGCCACATCGAGATGGACGACCTCAAGCTGACCATCGCCGCCCAGCACGAAGCCAAAGACGTCATCGTCAGCCTGAGCGAACCCCTGGGCTACATCATCAAACACGAAGGTCAGGTGGTCGGCGCGGTGCAATCCGAAGGGGACGATCTGCGGGTCTTCATCGCACCTCAGGCCAAAGAACCCATTCAGGACGCCGTCGCACTGGCAAGCGCCGCGCTCCTTCTGCGGCAACAGATTTAAACCGCGCCGTGCATCGACGACGATGGGGTGGGTTGTGAGAGCCGTCACCGCGGCTCCGTTTTGAGCGGGGCTTGGTTTATTGAGACTCGCCTTCACCTTTGGGCGCCGTCTTTTCGTCTTCTTTGGGGACATCGGCAAAGAGATCTTCGAGCGTACTTTTGGGCAGCGCATCGCTTTTGAGAATCCCCATGATGGTCCGGTTCTGAACACGGTCTACAAGATTGATCATGCGGGCCTTTTGGCGCGCGGTCTGCGCCACGTCTTGAGCCAGCAGCGTCCCTGAGGCGGGCGCCACCAGCCGATCCGGTTTTTGAAGAGACTCTTCGTCCATGCGGACAAAGACCACGCCGGTGCGCACCAAATCCATGTTCAACTCAATGGGAGGTTCGGGCTTGAAGAAGTCCTCCATAGAACCACAATCCCCCATCGGCAAGATGGCCAACGCGCTGGCGGCCAGCAAGCTTCGCAGCCCGCGACGCTGGACCTCCAGGCGCTCGGAATCTGAAGGCTTAAAGAGGATCTGCCCATCGGGGTCGTGGGCATAACGCACACAGATCTCTTTGTCGTTGTGGGCCTTGAGAAACGCTTGAGCCTCTTGTTTGGTCAGCGCCGAGACGTCGTGCACATCTTTTTGGCAAGCGGCGCAGTGGCGCCGGCGTTCATCGCCGGTCATCTCATCCCAGGGGGCCGGGCAAGGATCTTCAATGGGCAAATCGTCGTGGCGCATGAACTGTCTTCTCCACACAAAGGACGCATGAGGGTCAGGAGAAGACCTCGACGGCCATCGACGGCGCTTTTGACGTGAAAA
Source organism: uncultured Pseudomonadota bacterium (assembly GCA_937123825.1). Lineage (GTDB taxonomy): Bacteria > Myxococcota_A > Bradymonadia > Bradymonadales > CAKZKQ01. Next base: position 26,762 of record CAKZKQ010000273.1, on the reverse strand, counting down.
CAACGAAGCGCCGCATTCAAGCACCACAAACCCGCACAATTGGGCAAAGAGCCCCTTTTGCTCGTGGTCGTTTCTGAAAACACTGGTTTTCGCAAGGCGCGCGGTCTAAAGTATTGAGCCATGGCTGGTCCGTCTCTTGTGCAATGAGCTGTGGCATGATCCGAGCGACCCTCATCTTGATCCTCATGGTGCTCGCCGCGTGCGCGAGCGACACCGACGCTCCGCCTTCGGGCGACAACACGGACAACAACGCCCCCACCAACAACGCTCCGGTTGGAGATGGGGAAGACACCGACGGCGATGGGTTGCCCGACTTTCTTGAGGACCGCAACGCCAACGGCCGTTACGACGAGGGCACCAACGAGACCGACTTCCAAAACCCCGACACCGACGGCGACGGCCTGACCGACGGCGAAGAAGACGCCAACACCAACGGCAGGACCGATCCGGGCGAGTCTGATCCGCGAGAGGCGGACACCGACGGGGACACCATTGATGACGGGACTGAGCGCCAGATGGGGACTGACCCGACACTGGCCGACACGGACGGTGATGGGTTGCGCGACAACCAGGAGCGCACTGCCAACACCAACCCGCTGGTGCCTGACACGGACGGTGACGGTGTCCTGGATGGGGACGAAGACCGCAACGGCGACGGCGTGCTTGATCCTGGCGAGACCGACCCCAACGTGACGGACACGGACGGCGACGGCACGCCGGACGGGGAAGAGAACGTAGCGTTGGCCTGCGCCAGCGCTCGCCGTGCCCCCCACACCTTCCACGAAGATGAGCGCGGCGACTGGTCGCTGGTTCTGGGCCAGAGCTTTGAAAACTACAACCTGGTGACCCTCCCTGGGGGGTTGGGACGAGTTCAAGCGGCAACATTTGGGAGCACCGACGGGCGCTTGCATGGGTTGATCGTGATGCGTCCGGCATCGCCAAACGCCCAGGACGCCCAGACCCAGTCCATCGACGATGCCAACGCCCTTGGTCAGAATGTGGGCATCTCGCGCAACCTTCAAACGCGTTTGATGACGGCCTGGGACGGCTATCCTGGGGCCATCAGCCAGCTTGAGTTGGGGGGGTTGGGCGGCGCCGCGGCCTCGACGGTCCGGGACGAAGCGCTGGCGGCGCTTGTGGGGGTTGAGCCCGACGAGCTGATGGGGTTGCCCGCGGCCTCGGGTCCGGCGCTGGAAAACGCCGCTGTGTCGATCTCGACCGTGTACCGCACGCCGCAGCGCGTGGTGACCATTTTGGCGGTGGCCAACGCCGCCACCCTGGACAGTGATGAGGCGCTGGCGCTGGCATGGCGAGACGTCACCGATGGGACGGCGGCGGGTCAGATTGGCGACGCGCTGACCAACGGCTGTGATCCTCTGGAGCCACTGGTGGAGAGCGCCCAGGTCGATTTGCTCTGGGTTGTGGACAGCTCGCTGAGCATGAAGGACGACCAGGAGGCGGTGGCCAACGCCGCCGACGCCTTCTTTGGCGTCATCGCCAACACCGATTTGAGCTTCCGCATGGGGGTCACCAGCGCCGACAACCGCCAGAACCTCTGGACCATCGACCAAACCGGCTTCACCAACGATCCGGCCGCGTTCAGAGCGGCGATGCTTGACCCGCCGGGGCGCGACGCCGAGTTTGGCCTCTCCACGGGGCTCAACGTCATCAACTACGCCTCGGGCAACATCTGGGACCCCCACCAACTCTTCCGCCCCGAGGCCAGCCGCGTGGTGGTCTTCTTCAGCGACGAAGACGACTTTGAGATCAAAACGGCCGCCGCCGATGACCCGCTGTGCGACCCCAACCAGACGCCGCCCTTTGCCGACTGTCCCACCATGCAGGACTTCATCGACGGCTACCTGGACAACGACATCACAGCCTTTGCCATCACGGGCGACCCGCCTGGCGGCTGCCAGGCCATGGGCGGCCCCGGCCTCTCCGAAGAAGCTGGCCACGGCTACATTCAAACAGCGCTGGCCACCGGAGGCTCCTTTGGCAGCATCTGCGCCCCAAGCCTGCAGAGCACCTTTGAGGACATCATTCAGGCTTCGTACGGTGTCGCCAGCGCTTATCAGCTCAGCCACGCCGCCATCAGCAGCACATTGAAGGTCGTGGTGGGAACACAAGAGGTGCCGCGAAGCCGCGTCAACGGGTTCGACTACGACCCGTTCAATCAAACGCTGCTCTTCTACGGCCAGTACCGGCCCGAGTTGGACGACGAGGTCACCGCCAGCTACCTCTACTTCGCCGACCTGACCCCCGACCCCAATGGTCCAGAGGACCCGGTGGTTGATTGAACGCTCGCCCCTTAACGGGACGAGCGCGATGAAGCTCAGCGGCAGGTCAAACCGCGCATTCTGCCCACCGGGCACCCGCCACCCTCGGCCTCCGAACGCGTGCAGATCTGACGGCAGCCGGACACACCCAGCTCGCGGACCTGACAACCGGCGCCCGTCCACTCGATGTCCGCCACCTCCCAAAAGTCTGTGCGCGGCCCACCAAAGGAGTCGTTGGCCTGGAGCGTGACGGGCTCAAACTGCTGGACCAGATTGCCGCCGCAGAAGATCTTAACGGTCACAATGGAGTCTCCAAAGCCGTCGGGGTCCCAGTAGTGGACGCCCAAACGGTAGGTGCCCGCGCGCGGGTTCTTGATGTTGATGTTCTCGGGGCCGTACCCCTCAACGTCATCAAGATCCAGGCGAGGGTCATCGTCGTCCATCGGCGGGTTCCAGGTCATGCGACCGGGGATGTCGATGCCGCCGCCGTTGAAGCCCGCGACCAGATCGCGGCACTGCTCTTCGGCCTCGGAGGGCAAGTCGCAGACGCGGCAGTTTTGGTAAAAGCAGTCGTCTCCGCTGCTGCCGGAGTCAAACCAACGGGCGCCGGGCTGACGCAGCAGGTGCATGTCCACATCGGAGGCATCAAAGGGCGCCCCGGTGTTCCAGGTCATCTCAATGCGCAGGTTGTCCTGGGAGACGGTGGTCAGGCGCGTGGTGCAACGGCCCACGCCGCCACGCGCGTCGGTGACTTCAAGTTCAAGCAGGTAGGTGCCCTGGGTGTCGGCAAAGATGCTGGTGCTCAGCCCAGAGGCGGGCGTCGGGACGCTGGTGGAGCCCAGCGGCTTATCGACGATGGACCACGTGGCGCTGGCCATGGCGTCGCCGTCGGGGTCCTGGTACTGGCCCATAAAATCATAGTTGGCCAGCGGCGGGCCGCTTTGGTCGCTGGGACAGGTCGGCACGGGGGGCTGGTTGTCACAGCCGAGCCCTTCGTCGATCTGACCATCACAATCATTGTCGATGCCGTCGCAGACTTCCTCCCCTGGCAGCACCTCGCCTTCACAAGCGCCGTAGAATTCGCGCTGGCAGGTCTGGGTCCCCTGGCGGCAGGCGCCTTGCGGGGCTTCAAGCTCAGCGGGGTGACCGCTGTAGCAGCTTTTTTGAGCCACGGTGCAGGTGCAGCCTTCGTCCACATCGCCATCGCAATCGTTGTCGATGTCGTCGTCACAAATCTCCCCGGCCCCTTCCTGGCAATGGGGTTCATCGGCCGGGGGCGGGTCGCCCTGATCGGAGATGTCACCAGGGTCGGTCGGGTCGTTTGGGTCGCCGGGGTCACCGGGGTCTCGGGGATCATCGGCGCCTGGGGCGCGAGGATCACCGGGGTTGCGTCGGTCACCGGGGTTGGTCTGGCCCACCTCATCCCCTTCTTGGGGGATCGCGTCGGCCACACACCCGGCCAGGAGGCCAAGCGTCGCCAAGAACAAGGTGCAGTGTCTCAAAGCGGTTTTCATCGTGCGGCTCTCCCATGCGTGAAGCACTCTTTGGCCCTGGTGAACAGGCCGATGGCCTGAAAGAGCAAGGACCAGACCAACGTCCCCAAATGCGGCCATCGCGCGCTGGTGGGGTCTAGAAAGGGCTTCTTAAAGGAAGGGACCGCGGTCCAATTCAAAGGCATGGGAATCGGTGGAGCACGGTTTCACCGGGCACCATGGGTAAAGAAGGAAGGCTTGGGGCGCTCAAAACAGGCAGCACCCCATTGTGGGCAGACCCTGGTCAAAGTGTGACAACTTGGCGCCGCGCGCGCGCCTCACGTGTGTCATCGATGCCTCTACCCTGTCTTGGAGGGGTCTAGCGTGAGTTGAACGGCGTTGTCGGCGCACCAGCGCTCCAAAATGCCGTCGCAATCCTGCAAAAACTGCCACCCCTGAAGCGTCAGCGCCTCAAGCCGGGGGTGCGCCCCAGAGAGGTGTTCAAGAAACCGCCACAGCTCGTGGGCGGCCAACTGACGATGGTATGAAACGGCTTGCAAGGTCAGGCTGCGCAGCACCTCGGAGCGTGGCCAGACTCGCTGTTGTGGATCGATCCAGGTGGTCAAATCATGGATTTGCCGCACCTCAAGCGTCTCCAGAGCCGAGAAGCGCACTTGCTGCCACCGCCAACGTGGAGGTTCGGGGCGACAACGCTCAAGTATGAGGTGGCCGATTTTTGGGTGGGGTGAGCCGCTCGAGAGACTCTCTCCCACCGCCGCGTATACAAGGTGGAGCGTATTGAGTTCGGGCAAATGGCCAAGGTTCTCCATCAAAAGACGCACCAACCAACCCTGGTTGACGCATTTGATGGACACGATGCTGGCCAGAGTCCCGCTCTTGAAGACGTGCTCCATGGCCTCGGCGGGGTGGGTCTTGGTTTTGGAAAAACTGCAATGCTGACTGCCTGAGACCTGGGCCAGACACGCATTCAAGTCGGCGCTGCGCGCCAGTTCGGTGTGGGGCCAAAGCCGCCATCTGGCAAAAGGCGTGGCAGGGGACTCGTGGAGCCACTGCGGGGGCAGGCGCCGCGTCTGGACAGGCCAGCTTTGAAGGTGCTCCATCAAGTAGTCCATCGCCACGCCTTGGATCGATGCTTCAGGCCAGCATGAGGCCAACGCGCAGAGGTTGCTCCAGGCAAAAGATGAGGGTTCGCGATGGACTTCCTGACGCAAGAGGGTCAGGCGCTCGTTGAGCCCCAGGCGCGCATAGCCCGCAACGTCGCCATCCTCAGGCTCGGGCCAGCGCGCGCGCAACGCCCAGGTTCCGTGGGGACCGACGCCGTGGGGTTCAAAATCCAACGTTTCGAGCGCAGGCAGGGCCTCGGAGCGCATCAGCGCATCGGCCCCGCGCCGCCCCATAAAGTGCTCTCCGGTCAAGTCCAACTGCTTCAAACGCTGCCAAGGCTTTCCTGAGACCAGCGCTTCGACGCCATCGGAGCGTAGACGGCAACGGTTTAGGCTCAGCACCTCCAGGTTGGGGGCAAAACGGGCATTGGAGAGCATCTGCGCCCCTCGAACGCCAATGGGGATGTTGTCAATGCGCAGCACGCGCAGTTGTTCCAGCAGCCTGCTCTGGCAGAGCACGCGGATGTGTTTGAGCTTGAACGGCGCAAAGGCCAGGCGAAGCTCGGTCAGCTCCTGCCAATGGGCAGGGATGGTCAATGTGTCCGAAAAATCAAAAATCCTGACGCGCCGCTGGTGCAGCGGCGGCCATGAATCGTAGGTCATCAAAACCTTCCAAGGGCAACAACGCGGTCGTGCCTGGGGGTCGGTGTTGGACATCGCCCAGGCCGCGCATCATGATCGTGGTGTCAAAGCGTGGCAGATGGGAGTGTGCGTCCATGGTTCCGAGCCTCCTTGGAAGGTTTTGGTTCAGGCTCTGTCAGACAGAACCCACGGTGGGCACAGCACAATGAAGGCCGCGCGCCGGGATATCTGGAGGTAAGGGCAGTGACGGAAGAACGCAAGGGCCACATCCAAAAGGAAAGTGAGCCACCGCACGGGATCAAGGTGATCGCGCTGGACGTGGAGGGGACGCTGATCTCCAACGCCATGAGCCAGTTTCCCAGGCCCGGGCTGAAGTTCTTTTTGGAGCAGTGTCAGCAGCGGGCAAGTAGGGTGGTGATCTTTACGGCCATCTCGCACAGGCGCTTTGAGGCGCTGGCCAGGACGCTCGTCCACGAAGGCAGCGCGCCGCCGTGGTTTGCCACACTGGAGTTCATCGAGTGGAGCGGGCCCCACAAAGACCTGCGCTTTGTGCCTGGGGTGACGCCGCAGCAGGTGGTGTTGGTGGATGATCTGGAGCAATACGTCGCGCCAGGTCAGCAGGCGCAGTGGGTCAAAGCGCCCGCCTTCGAAGCCCCTTACAGCCCGCAAGACCGTGGCTTGTGGCAGGTGCTCGACGCCTTTGACCGTTTGGGGCTCTATAACGCCCCATCAAAATAAACAACACCCCATCAAAGTGAATATTTCGTTCATGTGAAACGCAAAACGTCCATTGCATTGTCCAGTCCAAATTGAACTGGACAATGTGACTTTTACATTGAACGTTCCACTCCAAAAACCCACCCCATCGGGCCTCAAACGCTTGCCTAAGCACTGCCGCTGTGCTCTCATCAAGAGCAGAGATTTTACTCCACAAGTGAAAAGATTGAAGCCCGTGCATACGACGCTGCGCGGTGCTTTTCGCCGATGAAGCCACCCTCCAGACCGGCCTCATCAGCGGTCGAGCGCAGCCAACTGCAACGCGCAGCGGGCCGATTGTCGCAAAGCCGTTTTTCGGCATGCCTTTTGCTTCGGCACAAGGAGTGAAAGACATGAATGCACAACAAACATCACCCCAGTTTTCGGCCCAGAGCATAAGCGTCAAAGGAGCACAACCGATGAAGGTCAACCCCACACACAACCCCCCACTGTGGCCCCAGGCCATGACCACAGCGCTGGTCATCCTGGCGACGCTGGCGCTTGGCGGCTGCGTCGATCCTGAGCAAGAGCCTGTGGAGGGCCTCTCGGAGCCCGCTCCAGTGCGCACGCGGACGGACGCACTGAACTTGACCTTCACGGTGACCAACACCGCCAACAGCGGCCCTGGTTCGCTGCGTCAGGCCGTCCTCGACGCCAACGCCGCCGACGGGCTCGACACCATCCGCTTTGCCATCCCCGGCAACGGACCCCACGCCATCACGCTCAACAGTCAGATCGACATCAACAGCCCCGTCAACCTCGACGCTTCGACCCAGCCGGGCTACGTCGATACGCCGGTGGTGCGCATCACCCACAACTTCGCCGACGGCTTCCGCGTCAACGAGGCCGCCACCGGCTCATCGTTCAAGGCGCTGGCACTGAACAACAGCGCGCGCACCAGCTTCCGCGTCGAGCACGCCGACAACCTCACCTTTGAGGACCTGGACCTCTCGTCCGACATCGGCTGCCGCGGCTTTGGCATCCTGCTCAACGGCCGCCACGACAACATCACCATCCGCAACAACGACATCAGCAACCGCGGCGTGGCCGTCTACTTCAATGGCTCCTCCGACGCGGCCACCGTCACCAACAACGACTTTTCGGGCTCCGGTTGCAGCGGCTTCGCCACGCGCTTCCAAAACATCAACGCGCGGCGGGCCTCGGGCAACACCTTCACCAACATCGTGCGCGAGGCCATCCGCGTTGACCTCATCAATGGACTGCGCATCTCGCCCACCGCCGCTACTGACAGCCCCAACCACCACATCCAAATCGAAGCCGACAGCGGCATCATGACCGGCGTCAACGCTGCCAACGCCATCTCGCTGAACCTGGTCAACGTCAACAGCACCATCGTGGAAAACCTGGACCTGACCAGCAACGACGGCTGTCGCGGCAACGGCATCTGGTTCCAGGGCACCCACAACGACGTCACCGTGCGCAACGTCAACATCACCAACCGCGGCCGCGCCATCTACTTCAATGGATCCGGCGAGCGCCCGACAGTGACCGGCAACGACTTCTCGGGCTCGGGCTGCCACGACGTGACGCTGCGGCTGCGCAACCTCCTGGAAATCAAGGTCTCGGGCAACACCTTCACCAACATCGTGCGTGAAGCCATCCGCACCGAGAACATCAGCGGCCTGACCGTCTCGCCCACCGCCGCCGCCGACAGCCCCAACCACCACATCCAGATCGAAGCCGACAGCGACATCGCCGCAGGCGTCAACGCCGCCAACGCCATCTCCCTGCGCTTCATCAACGCCAACGGCGTCACCGTCGAAGACCTCGATTTGACCAGCAACGACGGCTGTCGCGGCAACGGCATCTGGTTTGAAGGCACCCACAACAACCTCACCGTGCGCAACGTCAACATTGCCAACCGTGGCCGCGCCCTCTACTTCAACGGCACCTCCGACCAGGCCACCGTCACCGGCAACAGCTTTGAAGGCTCGGGATGCCACGACGTCGCCGTGCGCCTGCGCGGCATCGGCTCGCTGCGCATGTCTGGCAACGACTTCACCAACATCCAGCGCGGCGCCTTCCGGCTTGAAAACACCAACGACGTCCTGGTTTCGCCGACCGCCGCCGCCGACAACCCCACCAACCACATCCAAATCGAAGCCGACAGCGGCATCGCCGCAGGCGTCAACGCCGCCAACGCCACCTCGATGCGCTTCGTCAACACCAACAACATCATCGTCGAAGACCTCGATTTGACCAGCGAAGACGGTTGTCGGGGCACCGGCATCCTCTTTGAAGGCACCCACAACAACCTCATCGTGCGCAACAACACCGTCGACAACCGCGGCAATGGCATCTTCTTGAACGGCGTCTCCGACCAGGCCACCGTCACCGGCAACGACATCTCCAACTCCGGCTGCCAGGGCTACGCCCTGTACCTGCGCCGCGTGGAGTCGCTGCGCGCCTCAAACAACACCTTCACCAACAGCCAACGCGAGATCGTCCGCGTGCAAGACATCAGCGGCCTGACCATCTCGCCCACGGCCGCTACCGACAGCCCCAACCACCACATCCAAATCGAAGAGGACAGCGGCATCGCCGAAGGCATCAACGCCGCCAACGCCATCTCGCTGAACCTCATCAACGCCAATGACACCACCGTCGAGGACCTGGACCTGTCCAGCAACGACGGCTGTCGCGGCAACGGCATCTGGTTCCAGGGCACCCACAACAACCTCACCGTGCGCAACGTCAACATCACCAACCGCGGCCGCGCCCTCTACTTCAACGGCACCGCTGACCAGGCCGTCGTCACCGGCAACGACTTCTCGGGCTCCGGTTGCCACGATGTCGCCGTGCGCCTGCGTCAGGTCAACTCGCTGCGCATGTCGGACAACACCTTTACAGACATCCAGCGCGGCGCCATCCGCGTCGAAGGCCCCATCGCTGACGGCCTGCACATCTCGCCGTCGGCCGCCACCGACAACCCCAACCACCACATCCAGATTGAGTCCGACAGCGGCATCGCCGAAGGCATCAACGCCGCCAACGCCGTCTCGCTGCGCATCGTCAACGCCAACGACGTCACCATTGAAGACCTGGACCTGAGCAGCGATGAAGGCTGTCGTGGCAACGGGATCCTCTTTGAAGGCACCCACAACAACGCCACCGTGCGCAACAACGACATCCGCAACCGCGGCGTCGCGCTGGCCTTCCAGGGAACCGGCACCAGCCCCCTGGTCACCGGCAACCTCTTCACAGGCTCTGGCTGCCACGGCTACGCGCTGCGCCTGCGCGGGTTGACCGACCCCAGGATCTCCAACAACGACTTTGCCGAAACCCAGCGCACCCCCATCCGCATTGAAAACACCGACGGCTTGACCATCTCGCCCACCGCAGCCCAGGACAACCCCGGCAACCACCTCCAGTTGGAGGCCGACAGCGGCATCGGCGAGACCACCGGCACCAGCCTTCACCTGAGCAACTCCAGCAACATCACCATCGAAAACCTCGACCTGTCTTCCTCGGAAGTCTGCCGGGGCACGGGCGTTTTCCTTGACGGCACCCACAACAACATCGTCATCCGCAACAACAACCTCTCCAGGCGCGGCATCGCCGTTTACTTCAACGGCCAGGGCAGCAACCCCATCGTCACCGGCAACGACTTCACCGAGTCCGGTTGCAACGGCTTCACCGTTCGCCTGCGTGCGCTGACCAACACCAAGATCTCCAACAACAACTTCACCAACAGCCGGCGCATCGGTTACCTCATCGACAACATGAACAACCTGCGCATCTCGCCCACCTCGGCCTCCTCATCGCCCAACAACCACATTCAGATTGAGGAAGAGGCCAACATGCCCGCCGGGCAGCTCAACCTCCAAATCCGCCACTCCAACGACTCCATCGTTGAGAACCTCAACTTCTCCAGCGAGGAAAACTGCACCGGCGAGGCGCTTCGTGTGGAGGGCACCCACAACAACCTCACGGTGCGCAACAACACCTTCCGCAACCGTGGCATCGCCCTCTACTTCAACGGCCAGGGCGACAACAACTTTGTGCACGGCAACGACGTGTCTCGCTCGGGCTGCCAGGGCTTCGCCGTCCGCCTGCGTCGGCAGACCAAGCTGAAGATGTTCAACAACGACTTCACCGACATCCAGCGCATCGGCATCCTGGCCGACGACATGCACGATGTCTTCATCTCGCCGACGGCCGCCAACGACGCCCCCGACCACCATATCCAGCTTGAAAACAACCACGGCATGCCGGCCAACATCACCAACATCCAGATCCGCAACTCCAACGGCTTTGTCGCCGAGCGGCTCAACTTCGGCAACGGCGGCAACTGCACCGGCACCGGCATGCTCATCGAGGGCACCCACAACAACGCCATCGTGCGCAACAACGACGTGCGCGGCCGCGGCGTGGGCCTCTACTTCAACGGTCAGGGCGACAACACCGTCGTCACCGGCAACGACCTGACCGGCTCGGGCTGCAGTGGCTTCGCACTGCGCCTGCGCCGCATGACCAACAACAAGATCGCCTTCAACAACTTCACAAGTACTCAGCGCATCGGCATCATGGCCGACACCATCAACGGCGTGACGCTCTCACCGACGGCCGCCACCGACGCCCCCGACAACCACATCCAGATTGAGCCCTTCAACCGGATGCCGGCCAACATCACCAGCGTCCAGTTTAGCAACTCCAACGACGTCACCGCCGAGAACCTGGACTGGTCCAGCCCCAACAACTGCACCGGCACCGGGCTCTACTTCACCGGGCGCTATGACAACGTCCGCGTGCGCAACAACGCCTTTAAGAACCGCGCCGTGGGCATCTACTTCAACGGCATCGGCGACGAATCCATCATCACCGGCAACGATCTGTCGGGATCGGGCTGCGGTGGCTTCGCCATGCGCCTGCTGCGCATGACCAACGCCAAAATCTCGGACAACATCTTTGAGAACACCACCCGCGAGGGCATCCGCGTTGAGCAGATGAACAACTTCCTCATCACCGACCAGATCCCCGAGGACAACCCCCACTACATGGCCATCGACTTCACCAGCAAGCTGGCCACCAACACGGGCACGGCGCTGCGCATGATCGGCGGCGTCGACAACCGCATCGAGAAGGTCAAGCTCTCGCGCATCGGTCCGAACCGCCAGGGCATCGGCCTCTACGTCCAGAGCACCACCAACCTCGAAGTCGATGAAGTCCTGGTCCGCAACCGCACCACCGGCATCCACTTCGAGAGCAACACCAACCCCTCAATCGACTGCACCACGGCCTTCAACAACAACACAGGCCTCTACACCAACCGCAGCAACCCGCTGACCATCCGTCAGGCGCGTCTTGAGGGCAACAACATCGCCATGACCTCCTTCAACTCCACCGTCGATGCCGAAAACATCTGGTGGGGCGCCCCCAACGGGCCCACCAACGGCGGCGGTGGCGGCAACGGCTTCAACGGCCATAGCAACAACGTCACCTTCGACCCCTTCCTGAACGAAGAGCCGCCCTGCGCGCCCTTTGAAACCGACATCGACGGTGACCTGACCCCCGACGACGCCGACGGCTGCCCCTTCGATCCTGCCAAGACCGAGCCCGGCAACTGCGGCTGCGGTCTGGTCGAAACCGACCAGGACGAGGACAACGACGGCCAGCTTGACTGCCTGGACCTCTGCCCCGACGACCCCAACAAAAGCTCCCCCGGCGTGTGCGGCTGCGGTGTGCCTGAAGAGCCCGGCGACGACGACCGCGACGGCGTCATCAACTGCCTCGATCAGTGCCCTGAAGACCCCAACAAGTTCATCCCCGGTCAGTGCGGCTGTGGCCTTGAAGAAGACCCCGGCGATGACGACGAAGACGGCGTGCGCAACTGCGAAGACGAGTGCCCCAACGACCCCAACAAGACCGAGCCCGGCACCTGCGGCTGTGGTCTGGAGGAAGCCGACGAGAACAACAACGAGATCGCCGACTGCCTCGAAACCCTCACGGTCGCCTTTGACGCTCCTGGCGACGGCTGGCTCAGCGATGAAGTCATCCTCAGCGGCACCATCGAGGACATCAACTGCAACCTGCCCCCGCTGGTTCAGACCAACAACAACGCCGTCACCTTCTCGGTGCAGGGCAACAACAACGCCTACAACGCCACCACCACCGCGTTGGCCGACGGCCTCTACAACAACCTCCAGGTCACCGTCCGCAGCCAGTGCTCCCCCTCGGTTGAGAACATCGAGATGGGCACCTTCGGCGTCGATAACACCGACCCTCAGCTCCTCTACACACCCTTCACCCAGGAAGACGTCGATCCCAACGACCCCAACACCTGGAAGGGCATCACCCCTGGCGCGCTCATCCCCCTTATCATGCGCGCCAACGACTCGGGCAGCGGCATCGCCTCGGTCGAGATCAACCTCATCGACGCCGACGAGGGCTCCAACGTCGAGTTGGCCTCGCTGGACTTCAACGGCAACGGCCAGCCGCCTCGCGGGCGCACCTTTGAGGTCATCAACCGCTGCGACGATGAGATCGTCTGTGAAGACGGTCGCCTCCAGACCGGCAACCTCGGCAGCCTCCACTACCAACTCCAAATCGTGGTCACCGACCACGCCGGGCGCTCCACCACCGTGGACTTCTACTTCCAGCTTGCCAGCCTGCGCCAAGCCATCGTGGCATGGCGTGACGCTGTGGCCGAGTTGGCCGACGACGACCCCAGGATCCAGGGCGAGCTTGATTTGGCCGAGTCCAGCCTGACCGACGCGCTGCAGGGTTTTGACACCGACACCTTTGGCAACATGAGCCTGGGGTTGGAGGAAGCGGGCGCGGCGCTGCGGCGCGGCTTTGGTCCCACCACCGAGGTCACCCTTGAAGAGAGCGCCAACGTCCTGCGCCTGCTGACGGGCTTCTACCAGGATCGGCGCGACGGCTTCCACAGCATCAGCCCTGGCCGGCCTGAATTTGATGAGGCCCAGAGCTTCCTCGACGACGCCGACCAGATCGCCAACCTGCCTCCCAACCACATCGGCGAGGTCCAGGAAGGCTTCCTGAAGAATGCCAACGCCTACTTCTGGATGGAAGACGGCCACGCGCCCTTCATCGCCACCAACTTCCCCACCAGCGACCAGACGCTGCTGGACATCCTGGAGCAGATCGACGCCTACCTGGAGATCGAGCCCGCGCTGCCCGGCGCCGACGCGATGGGCGAGGCGCGCGCTGAGCTGGGTGCCGTGCAGGTGTTGACGCGCCGCGTGGCCATCAACGGTGACACCACCTTGACGGACCTGGAGCACGTCCAGCTTCTGCTTGGCCTGACCAACACCGCCGAGGCCCTCAAAGACGCTGAAAACGGCGGCACCTGGGTGCGCAACTGGCAGTGGGGTTTGACCCAGATTGTCTTCATCTACGCCCAGCGCGGCATCCGCAACGCCGCCACCTTCATGGAGGAGAACAACCCCGTCGTGGTCGCTGGCTTTGACCAGCTTGAGGCCTCGGTGGAGTTCCGCGACACGCGCCGCGCCGATGACTTCATGCGCTTGCTCATTGACTCGCGCTGCCTGTTGCTGGGTGTCTACAACCTGGTCTACGAGCCCGACGAAGAGGCCCCCGACGCTTGCTGTGAGGACCTGATCTTCTACAACGAGCTCGACGACCGCGTGCCGGTCCCCAACCAGTGCCTCTGAACGACGCAGCGCACCGATGGCTTGACCCAACTCGGCGGTCAGGTCATCTGCGTCCCTCCCAAAAGATCCAGCATCGGCCACCAGCGCCGCCTTGTGTTGGCGCTGGTGGTGCCATCGCCCTAGAATCAAGCCTTTTGGAGCCTCCCATTGGTTCCTCGGCACCTTAGAGACATTCACATCACTGCAGGGAACCATGAAACCATCACTGATGGCCCTCTTGAGCGCGCTCTTCTTTGTCTGCCTGACCGCTTGCGGCGGCACAGAGAGCGGCACGACCGATGTCCCCCAGGACGAACCTTGCGGCGGCGCTTGCCCGGCGGACCAATGCGTCTTTGGCATGTGCGTCGGTGAGGCCAACAACGACACCAACAACGCGCCCGACGCGGACTTACCCGATGTCGAAGAACCCGACGCAGACGAACCCGATGCGGATGAGCCGGACGCCGATGAGCCGGATGCCGATGAGCCCGATGTGGACGAACCGGACGCCGAAGAAGAGGGCTGCCGGGGCGACGGTGACTGCGAAGACCCGACGACCTACTGCGCCATTGAAGAAGGTCAGCAGCGCGGCATGTGCCTTGAGGGATGCCGGGATGATGATGGCTGCGAAGGCAACGACATCTGCCAGGACAACGTCTGTGTGAGCGGCTGCCGCGATGATGACGGTTGCCCGCTGGGCAGGATTTGCCTTGAAGCACAGTGCGTGCAGGGGTGCCGCGAAGATGATGCTTGCCGCCGAGGCGAGATCTGCCAGGACAACGTCTGCGTGGACGGATGTCGTGATGATGAGGGTTGCGGGCGCCGTGAGATCTGTGTGGATGACCTCTGCGTTGAGGGCTGCCGAGACAACGGCAACTGCCGCGACGGGTCCTACTGTGAGACAGTACTGCTGAGCTGCCAACCGGGCTGCGACACCGGCAACCAGTGCCCCAGCGGCTTCTGTGACCGCTTCACCAACACCTGCGAGTGCTTTGAAGACGAGCAGTGCCCCAACAGCCAACGCTGCGCCGGGCAGCGCTGCGTGCCGGTGTGCAACAACGACACGCAGTGCGAAGACGGGCAGTTCTGCGACCCCTTCCTGGGCGTCTGCGCCGATGACTGCATTGAAGACGACAGCGAGCCCAACAACAGCGCCAACCAAAACGCGCTGCTCCTTTTTGACCGGGGCCAACTGGGCCGGATTGAAGGCCGCCGCCTGTGCGGCGACAACGAGGATTGGTACCGCATTCAGGTTCAGCAGCCCGGCGACACCGTGGCGGCGACCTTGCGTCAGGACCCGCAGGACCCTTCGCTGCGGTTGGAGATCCTTGATCCGCAGGGCGACGCCGTGCTGGCCACTGCCGCGCCCGAAGGGGGTCAACTGGCCGCCCGCACGGCGCCGTTGGGCCAGGCTGGCTTCTATCTTGTCCGTGTGAGCACCGACGGTGCTCTGGAGCCAAGCGGTGTGTCCTACGAGTTGAGCGCCATCGCCACCGGCATCGTGTCTTGCTCTTTGGACGCCTTTGAATCCAACGACACCCCCCAGGATGCGGCGTCGATCGCCAGCGGGGACCACCTCTCGAACATCTGCCCGGGCGACACGGACTGGTTGCGCTTTGAGTTGGAGGTCGGCGACCGCGTGGAGTTGACCCTGGAGTACGACCACGCGGTGATCGCACCGGCCGAGCAGCTCATCACCACCCTCATCGGCCCAGACAGCCCCGAGGACGTGCGCGACTTCTTTGTCTTTGACGACGGCGACACCGACACCATGGTCAACAACCCGGCGGGCTTCACCGTGGGCCTGGAAGAGGCGGGCACGTGGCAACTCTTTGTGGACTCCACCGGGCTTGCGGCGTCGGTGGATTACACCGTCAATTTGACCATCACCTCACCCCAGTGCGCCGATCAAAACGAGCCCCAACCCAACGAGAGCTGTGAGCAGGCCACCGCGCTGGCGCTGGGCACCAGTCAGGACGGCTTTGTCTGCGGTCTGGTCGGCGACGAGGATTGGTACAGCGTGACGGTGGAGGAAGGCACCGATGTCTCGGTCTTGCTGGAGCACTTCCACTTTGACGGCAACCTGGAGATGGAGCTTTACGAGCCTGACGGGCAGACGCTGATCGACTTCAGCTACAACGCGGGGCCTGACTTTGAGGCGGTGGAGCTTCTGGAGAGCGCCGCCCAGAGTTACTGCGTCAGGGTCTTCCCGGCGTCGGTCTTTGTCCAAAACGGCTACACCCTCTCCACCGAGGTCATTGAGCAAGAATGACACCACTTGAGGCGCCATGTCTGACTGGCGCCCAGGTGCAGAGGACAAAAGGGGTGGGAGGCACAGCATTGCGCCTCCCACCCCTTTTGTCCTCTGCACCCGTTTCACCAGACCCTGACGCGGCAGCCTCCGGCGCACATCAAACACACCGAGTCAAAGCGCGTGGCCTCAGAGCGCGCAGAGCATGATCAGCAACTGGCAGACAAAGACCGCCGGCAAACACCGCGTGCCAAAGAAGATCAACGCAAACGGAAAACCACCGCCGAAGGTGTAGACCGCCACCGCGTAGAGCGATGCACCGCCGTCGGCTGCCGCAATCGGCGCGTAGGTCAGCGCGTAGAGCCCGTAAAGCACGGCGCTGATGCCCACCGCCACCCCAGGATTCTTGAGCTCATCCAGCAGAGTCCGCGTGATCAGCCCCTGGAAGAAGACCGTCTCGGCCGCCGCACGCAAGACCAACAGCCCCACCAGCACCGGCGTGCTGGCCCCAGCGGCCACATCAAACCGCGCCACCACGCTGGTCAACATCCCCAGGAAGGCCGCGGCCATCAGCGCGCCCCCCAGCGCCAGCGGGCGGATCTCAAAACCCAGCGCCCTGGGCGACTCCTGACGCCAGAAGACCACCCCCAACACCGCCGCCACCAGCATCACGCCAGCCCGGGCATAGAGCATCGGCTCACCGCTGGACAATGACAGCTCCCCTGCCCCCCAGCCCAACACCGACGTCAACACCCACGACACCCCAAAAACCACCGTGTACAGGCTCATGACCTGCACCAGACTCTGACGCACGCCGCTCAAAACAGCGGTGTCGCTCGACTCCGCGCTTTGCCGGGGAGACTGGCGGCCAGCATCGCTGAGCGCCGCGCTGGCCTGCGCCTCCAAAGCCGCCGCCTGGGCCGCCGCGGCCTGAATGGCGACTTGCTGGGCACGGCGAGCCTGCTCCTGGGCGTCGAGGCCCGCCTGGGGGGAAGCTGCAGGGCGTTGGGGCGCAGGGGCGGGCCGAGGCCGGGCCTCCGAGATCTTCAAGCGCCCGCTGAGATCCATCAACCCAGACCCTTGCGTGGTCGGCCCTGCAGACCCAGTCTTGTACTGACGCGGCGGCTTGAGCCGGTAATTGCGGCCAGTGGTGGCTGCCCCCGCCGCTTTGGACTGGGCCTGACCGGGCACCATGCGCTGCGCATCAGACAAGCGCAGCAAGCCCGAGCCCGACACCCTCGCCATGGACTCGCCCTCAGTACACGCCGCCGCCTCAATGCGGATCAACCCTGAGCGCCCTTTGCGTGCCTGGCCAGGAACCGGGGCGCGCCGTGGACGAATGCCTGCGCCAGAAGACAGCGCACCGCGATGCGGCGCCTGATCGGTCGGATCGGTGCTCATCGTCATCACCTGAGATCAATCACCCCCGGGCCGACAGTGGCACCGGGTGGTTGATAGGATTGGATCGAATGTCTCTAAACTTTAATCTGGATCCAGAATAACCCCTTGGCAAGACTGCTCAAGTTTTCAACCATCACAAAAACCAGCGCACTGCTTAAAACATCTCTCAACCAAAGGCCTGCCTATGGACAACCGACAAACCCTCGACACCCTCTGGTCACAATCGGGCATTGAAGTGGCCCGGGGACACCTCTTTGAACACCATCCAGGGCCCAGCAGCGCCACCGCCAGCCGGATCGAGGGCATGATGCTGGGCCTGGCCATCGGCGACTCGCTGGGCAACACCACCGAAGGCCGGCGCCCCGATGACCGCCTGCGGCGCTTTGGAGAGATCCGCCAGTACACCATGGGGCGACGCAAAAAAGGCGAGCTTGGCGCGCCCAGCGATGACACCCAGATGGCCTTTTGGACCCTGGATCAGCTCAACCAGGACAAGGGGTTGGTCCCCGAGCACCTGGCGCGCCGCTTTGCGAGTTCGGCCATCTTTGGCATTGGCCAGACCGTGGCCGCCTTCCGGCGCAACCTGCGCGCAGGAGAGCACTGGACGCAGTGCGGGCCGGGCTCTGCGGGCAACGGCGCGTTGATGCGCATCGCCCCCATCCTCATCCCCCATCTGCGCACCGGCGACACGCGCTTGTGGGCAGACACCGCGCTGGCCGCCATGATGACCCACAACGACGCCGCCTCCACGGCCTCTTGCCTGGCCTTCGTCGCCATGCTCTGGGAGCTTTTGGAGGCCGACGCACCACCCCAACCCCAGTGGTGGCTGGAGCGCTGGGTGTCATTGACCCGCGATCTGGAGTGCAACGGACGCTACGCCCCGCGCGGCGGACAATTCATGCGCTTTGAGGGGCACCTGTGGGAGTTTGTCGAAGAACACGTCAGCGCGGCGTTTGAGCGCCAGGAGCCCACGCTCAAGGCGTGCAACAGTTGGTACTCCGGGGCCTACCTTTTGGAGACCGTCCCCTGCGTCCTCTACATCTTGATGCAACACGGCCACGATCCCCAGGAAGCCATCGTCCGGGCCGTCAACGACACCAAGGACAACGACACCGTCGCCGCCATCGTCGGCGCTGCCGTCGGCGCGCTCCACGGGCGTCAGGCGCTCGACCCAGCCTGGATCGAAGGGCTCACCGGGCGCACCACGCTCAACGACCATGGCCGGGCCTTTGAAATCCTCCAGGAGGCCATCGACCTGTGGCTTCCCAGCCCCCAAACGCCTTGAACGCGCCTCACCCCTTCTCCCACAGGGGGATCAGGCCTGACAGATCAAAACCGTTTCAGCCCCACCCCACTTGTTCCGATGCAAGCACCAGGCAGCAAAGCCCAGACTGATACCAAGATGGAGACGAAAGGCTTGCTTTGTGGCGAGCAGTGATGGATTCCAGGGGCCTCGGGTCGAGCGCAGTTGTAGCCTTGCTACTGCAAGCGAGTGACGTGGTTCCTGGGGCCTTCAGGGCCGCCCCAAAGTAAGTCGGACGTCTGCAACTTGGTATGAGTGGCGTTTAGAACGGGCTCGCTTGCGGCAGAAGATCGCGGCAGCGGCGAGCCTCTTTCAGGATGAGCGCACAACAAAGAGGCTCCAATGACCTTCACACGCACAGAGCTGCGCCTGCTGGAGACCATCATCAGCACAACGCTCGCCAATCAACCCCCAACCACCGCATCGCTGACACGCATGCTCGACGGCATCGACCCTGTGCCCGCGCTCGAAGCGCTCCAAAATCGGGGCTACATCATGGCGGCCCACAACCGGTGGTTGCCGTTGATGGGGCACGACGGCGAGCCGGTGCAGATCCCGCTGACCGTGCGCAATGAGTTGATGCGCGGCCCCGCCACGCTGCCCAGGATGCCCGCGCTGGTCCGCGTCCGTGGCCGCTTGAAGCTGGCCCGCTCTGTCATTGAACCGCTGTGAACCTCAAAAGGGGGGAGGAGGGGCAGACAAGCGCAGAAGAAAGGCTTGGTCTCAGGCCAAAAAACGCCCCTGGCCGCGCAGTTGCGACACCGTCCGGCGCAGCAGCGGCGTCATCAGCACCGAGCCATCGCTGGCCATGGCGTCAAACTCGGCGGCGGTGACCGCTTTGACGGCGTGAACCTCTTCAAGCTGGATGATGTAGGGGCCATCATGGGTGCCCTCAAAGAGTTGAAAGTGCTCGTAGTGAAGCCCCTTTTCGGGCCCGCGCGCTTCGACAAAGGACAGCGGCGCGCTGATCCCCAACTCCTCCTGCAACTCGCGCTGCGCCACCGACAGATACACCGCGTCCAACCCCTCATCGGGGCCGCCGGGGTAATCGGGGCGCTCGACGTGGCCTGCGCACGACCCATCCCAGTGGGCCGGATAGGTGAGCTTCTGGGGGTGACGCTGCTGAATCACCAGCCGCCCCCGGCTGTCAAAGAGGACGATGTGAACGCTGCGGTGAAACAAGCGCAGCCGGTGCACCTCGGTCTTGCGCTCCCAGCGCACAAAACGGTTTGATTCGTCCACGACCGCGATGCTCAAAGGTTCTTCCATTCAATCCACCTGCCTGGGTTTGATCAAATCGACGCTGGGCAGAAACTGCAACAAACACACATCGTTGAGGTGCCAGTCATGGAGCATGACCAGGCGCTGACCCAGCACCTTGAAGTGACGCTGAGTATAGTAACGCTCCGTGCCCACAATGCCATGGGCCTGGCGTCGATTGTGGTCGTAGACCAACAACCCCTGGAAGGTGAAGTTGTTCATGCGCTCCACAGGCACCAACACCCACCGCCCCACCGCTCCCCCAAAGGCGATGTTTGGCCCTTCGTGGGCCTCCAGGAGATCCAGCAGCACTTGACCAAAGAGGCGCTGGCCGACAAAGCCATTGGGGAGCGGCTCGGCGCACTGGCTCGGGTCCCAGACCTCGATCGCGCAGTGGTTGTGGGTCACCACGCGCCGACAATCCGGGTCAAAGCCCACCATCGTCAGCCGCTCAGAGCTTTGCAAAAATCCCTTGTGCAGGTGCAGCCGCCCCTGCTCGATCTTCACAAAGTAGACATCGCCGCTGCCGCCGTAGTCGCCGTGGTTGACCACGCTCAAGACGTCGGTGTGAGGGTCGTGGTGGATCTCGGCCTGAAACCACGGCTCCCCATACTCGGGCAGCACGCTGTCGAGCGTCTCCAATGTATCGGCGTCCAGCAGGCGCACCATCAAACGCCCCTGAGCACCGGCGAGCTCCCCACCGGCACACACCACGTATTTTCCGCAGCGCGAGAAGGTCTGAGCGTCGTGATAATCGGCGTTGGGCAACGCCCGCACCGGCGTTCGAGCCAGGATCCTGCCTGTGGCGCCAAGCAACTGAAGCTCCCAGGCCTTGCGCTGCAAACGCCGGCCATCGGGCAAGCGCCGACCCAGCTCCAGCGCCTCCAACACCCGAGGCTCCAGACCAAAGCGGGGCGCCAGACGCTGCAACGCCGCCAGCGCAGGTTTGCGGCGCCCAAACGTATAAGCGTGCACCAACCGCCCTGGCGTGCCGCCCTCCTGCGGCCCACACACCATCGCCAACGACAACCGCTCCTCGCCCTGACGCAGCCAGCGCTCAGGGGCCACGCGCAAATGCTCCGGCCACGACTCCAGACGCTCACGGGCGTAGTCGAGCGCCACCACCAGCCCCTCACCGCCGGGCCAATCGTCGAGCGCCTCGCACAGAGACTCCCAGACCTCGGCGCTCGGGGCGGTGTGGAGCAGCTCGCGCAGGCGCTCCATTCGGCCGCTGGCGTCGGCCATCCCCAGGAGCACCATCACCTGTGACTCGTCGATGACTTCGATGCCGGCGGCGGCTGCGGCGTTCATTACGGCGGCCCCCGGCTTGTGCCCCGCCACCACCAGACTCACACCGGGCGTCACCGAAGCGCACACCAGCGCTCCGCGTGCGTGCAGCCGGTCGCGCAGACGCGCCTGCGAAAAGGCCTTGAAGCGGCCCGTGAGGACCACGCGGCGGCTCGCCAGACGGTCGTCCATGAACACCTCACCCTGGCACGTCGTAGAAAGCCTCGGCCCCCGGCCCCAGCGGCACCCCCAGCAAGAGCCAGGCGATGAGCATGATCGTCCACGCGATGGCAAAGGCCACCGAATAGGGCAACATCGCCGCGATCAACGTCCCCAGGCCCGCCTTGCGGTCATACTTCTGGGCAAAGACGATGATGATCGGCAGGTAGGGCATCAAGGGGGTGATGATGTTCGTCACCGAGTCGCCCACGCGGTAACTGGCCTGAACCGCCTCGGGGCTGATGCCCATCATCATCAACATCGGCACAAAAATCGGCGCCATAAAGGCCCACTTGGCCGACGCGCTGCCCACAAAGAGGTTCATCATCATCGCCACGACCATAAAGGCCAGGATCAGCGGGATGCCGGTCAACCCCAACGTCTTGAGCAAGTCGGCGCCTTTGACCGCCGTCACCGACCCCAGGTTGGTGTGGTTGAAGTAGGCCACAAACTGGCCCGCCACAAAGGCCAGCACGATGTAGGCGCCCATGGCCGCCATCGCAGCGCTGGCCATCTTGGCCAGATCCTTGTCGTTCTTGATCTTGCCCATCATCACGCCGTAGACGATGCCCGGCACCATGAAGAGCAGCAGGATGAGGATCTCGATGGACTCAAAGAATGAGTGCAGCGCATCCACTGCGGGCTGTTGGGGCGTGATCACGTCGCGCAGCGGCGAACTCTCCAAAATGGCCAGCATCGCGATCAACACCGCCATCACCACCGCCACCACCATCGACACCTTGAACGCGCGGCGCTCCTCGGCGCTGGGCTCTCCGGCCGACTGAGCCGCCGCGCCCTCTTCCCCGTCCTCCGGGTTCCACTTGCCCAACATCGGCTCCACGACCTTGACCGTCACCAACGTCCCCACGATGGTGATCAAAAAGGTCGACGCCACCATAAAGTAGTAGTTGGACACCGCAGTGACGGCGTAGTCGGGATCGATGGTCTTGGCCGCCTGGTCCGTCAGGCGCGCCAGCAAAGGGTCCAGCCCCGTCACCAGGAGGTTGGCACTAAACCCGCCCGAGACCCCCGCGAACGCCGCCGCCAAGCCCGCCAGCGGGTGCCGCCCCAACCCTGCAAAGAGCACCGCCCCCAACGGCGTCAGGACCACATAACCGGCGTCGGCCACCATCGAACTCATCACCCCGGCAAAAACCAGCGTGGCGGTAATGAGGCTGCGCGGCACCGACGCCACCAGGACTCGCAGGCCCATGGTGATGAAACCGGTCCGCTCGGCGATGCCAATACCGATCATAACGGCCAACACGGGACCCAGCGGCGCAAAGTTGATGAAGTTCTTGATGGCGTTCAAAAACATCCACCGGATGCCCTCGCTGCTGAGCAAGCTGCCGACGGTCTTGACCTCAACCTTGCCGGTGCGCTGCATGACCTCGGCGCTGGCCCCATCAAAAATCACCGACGCCAACACCACCATCAACGTCAACAAGACAAAGAAGGTCAGCGGATCGGGCAAACGGTTGCCGACCGACGCCACTCGGGTCAAAATCCTTACGACAACATTGCCGCTTTGTTGCGGCGCCTGCTCATCATCACCAATTTCTGTCATATTCGAGTCGCTCATGCGTTCAAGCCTGTGAATCGGTCCAGCCCTCGGAGCACAAACACAGGTCTGGCCACGGATGAGAACGGGACGAGGTTGTTGTTGAACCAACGGGCATCAATGGGCGCCTTCAAAACACTGTCCTCAAGCTTTCTTTGAGGGGTGTTCCGCCGCTCGGCAGCAAGACAACGCCAACGCTCGGCCCCACCGACCAAAGGGGCCTGACGGCAAACGCCAAAACCCCGATCCAGCCTGCCGATCATATCAGGAGCGTCGACATGCACAAGTGGACCACAAAAGTCCTTACGGTTCTGGCTGCCGCTGCAATGCTCGCCTCACCCGTAGCCTGCACAGGCCACCGCGCCACCGTCATGGAGGCCCCCGAAAAGCACGACCTCCAAGGACTCGTCCAACACGGCGTGACCCTCTACGAACAAGGGCAAATGGACCAGGCCAGGCGACTGCTGACCCGCGCCGTGGACCGCTACATGAGCGAAAACCACCGCCCCAACACCGTCGAAGCCACCGCCACTGCCCGCGCCCAGTTCCATCTGGCCGAAATGGAGCTGGCCGCCTGGGAATCCCTCAAACTCCAGGGCTCCCTGGGGCGCCAGGAACGGATCCTGACCGACAAACTCAACGGCGCCCAACAACTGCGCACCCTCTACGAGAAAATCTACAAGTATCAGGACATCCACTGGATCCTGGCGGCGCGCTTTCGCCAGGGTCACATCATGCAACACTTTGCCCAGACCCTGCGCGACGCCGACATCCCCTTTGAGCCCGGCACCCAAGAGCACCAGGTCTACCAAAACACACTGATTGACATCGCCATCCCGCTTGAAGATGAGGCCGCCGGGACATACCGAGAGGTCATCAAGGCCGCCCACATGAGCGACATCAAAGACTCACCCTGGGTCGCACGCGCCCGCATACAACTCAGCGGGCTGGAGTAGAACTCGACAGACTGGGAGGCCGGGTAAGACGCTTGAAAGACTGCTTGATGGCGTCCTGAAAGGTGCGGCGGTGGAAGATGAAGCCGCCCACGTGGCCGGTGGGGATCCACAACAAGCGCGCTCCGGGCCAATGGGACTGCACCACCTGAGCGCTGAGCCTGGGCACGTAGGCGTCTCGACGCGCCGAGACCAGCACCGCCGCGTCTGACCGAACCGGCGGCGGCAACAAGCGCACGTCGGTCGTCTCCAGCAAACGCACCAGACGCATCCTGGCCGCCTCGACGTCCCCTGCGTGCTCCTGCGCCAGCTTATCCCAGCGCATGTGGCGGCTGATGAGCCCTTCGGTGAAGACCGGCTGAGCGCTGTGCGAGGCAATAAAGGGCGCCACCGCCACGGGATGGGGCCAGGCCGCCGCCGCGGTCATGGCCATCTGCCCGCCCATGCTCACCCCCGCCAGCCCAAGCTGCTCGTGGCCCTGACTGCGCAGCCACCCCAGCAGCGCCATCCCCTCCACAATCGAGGCAAAGCCCATGGCGCAAAGCTCATCGATGGTCCGCAACATCACGCCGCGCTGCCCGGCGGGCTTGCGCTGACCGTAAAAGGGGTTCTCCAACAAAATGGCCCCGATCCCAGCCGTGCGCGCCAACTCCAGCGCCACCAGACGGCGCCGCGCAAACCCCTCGTCCCCCGTGGCGGCCATGTGCACGCACACCCCTGAGGGCCGCCCCTGACGCGGCCAGATTGCCATGATGTTGGCCGTGTGGCTCTCGGGAGGCAGCAGATGGGCGCACGGAGAGCGAAACGTGCCGTATTGAAGGCGCAACCTGGGCGTGCGGCGCGTTTTGCCCCATTCAATCTCCACTGGCGCGCGCTTGTCGTCCGTAAACGCGCGGGCAAAATCCAGCAGCGGCTCCAAAAACCCATCGGTCTGCCAACGCGTCAGGTCGCCCCACCCTTCCAAAAAGAAGTCGGTGTCGTTGGCCACACGGTTGTAGAGCCGGTCAAGCCAATGCCCGCCGGTGGCCCACGCTGGCCTGTCGATGTCGCGCTTCATGGGGCCTTGGAGCCGTCTTCTTTCTCCATGATCTTGCGGTCCTCTTCTGGAGAGTGCTCGCTGGTGGCGCCCTCAATATAACCCATCGCTTCAAGCTGGCGAGCCAGCTCATCGTCAATGTCGGCGACCTCCTCGGCGGGCGCCTGACGCTTGGCACGGGCTTGATCAACCCACCACCGGGCGTGGTCGCTGGCCCCCATAAAGAACCCAAAGTGGGCGCGCGCAAACGCCAACGCGATGGGGTGCGTGGCGCTCAAATCTTTGGTCTCCCCCGGATCGGCGACCACATCGTAGAGCGGCCCCTTGGTGCCATTGGTCAACCAGTGCACGCGCCCCACCCGAATCGACTTCTGGCGGTACATAAAGTCGGTCAGCGCCACGCCAGGGCGAGCCACCTCGCCGCCCTCAAAGATCTCCATCCAGGACAGCGCGTCGAGCCCTTCCATCGGGGCCACGCCAAGGACGTCGAGCACCGAGGGGACCATCGCCGCCGTGCTGACCACCTCGGGCAGACGCACCCCGGCGGGGGTGGTCCCAGGATGACGCACGATCAACGGCGTGTGCACCATCTCATCGTAGAGGCTGTGCCCGTGACCCACCGAACCGTGGTCCCAAAACTCCTCGCCGTGGTCCGCCAACACAATGATCAGCGTCTCGTCGTAAATCCCGCGCTTTTTGAGCCCCTCCAGCAAGCGACCAAACTCATTGTCGTTGTAGGCCACCTCGCCGTCGTAGAGGGCTTGGAAAAAGGCCCGATCGTCGCCGTCGGGCTTGAGCTTGCCCGACTTGATGTCCGCGATCTGCGTGCCGGTGTTCTGGGCCTTGAGCGAACCCTTGTACGGGCCTCGACCAAGCGCCTCCCAGTGGCCCAGCTTCCAGGGCCAGGGCGCCGAATAGGGCACATGGGGATCGATGGTGTGGATGTAGGCAAAGAAGCGATTCTGGTCTTGTTTGTCGATCCACGCCAGCGCATCGTCCACCAGGTTGCCCGCGTCCGTGACCCGTTTTTCGCGGATGTAGTTCGTGTAGCGGTCCCAGCCAGTGCCAAAACCAAACTTGCGCGACACATAACCGTTGGCAATAAACCCGCCGGTGCGAAACTTCTGCGCCCGCAGATGCTCGCCCAGCGTGGTGACGGACTCGGGCAGCTTGCTCTTGCCGTCCTTGGTGCGATGATTCCAGGGGTAGAGGCCGGTGAGGATGGTCGCCGTGGAGGGCTTGGTCCAGTTCTCTGCGTCGTACCCGGCCTCAAAAATCGCCGCGTCTTTGGCAAAGGCATCAAAATGGGGGGTTTTGACCGAACTTTTGGGGTTGTAGACCCCAATCTTGTCGTAGCGCAGCGTGTCGATGAGGTAGACCACCACGTGCTTGGCCGGTTTGCGCGGCTTGATGGCCTTAAACGCCCTGGGCGCCCCAAAAACCCCACCCGCGATCGACATCGGGGCCTTATCCGAGACCTCACCGCTGACCTTCAGCGAAATCTCCACCACCTTGCCCGCCATCGCCTTCAAGTCCAGCGCCTTGCTGGTCCAGGCGTCGGCCTTGGGCACCTCCGTACCCATC
>CAKZKQ010000272.1 GCA_937123825.1 uncultured Pseudomonadota bacterium | reverse complement strand
AGCGCATGGAAACGCTGCTCAAGGATTTACTGTGGCTGTCGCGTATTGAAACCGAGCAACGCCAGGAGAAGCGCGAGCTCATTGACATTGGCAGTCTGCTGCAGGAAATAAAGGAGGAGTTGTCGGGTTTTTGTCAAACATGCCGGTCATTGAGCTGGCTCAGATGATTGAAGAGTTGGAAGAAAAATGGGGCGTTTCAGCGGCGGCTGCTTCGATGGGGCACAGAGTCTTTGCATACGGTGGAGTTGGACAGCCTCTCAACGGGCTTGCAGGTGTTGCATGACATCCTGGTCTTCTCGCCGTGGCCTTCGCTGCGTTCCTTGAGCATCTCTCGGTGCGAGTTGGGCCGCCGGGGCGTTGCCGAGCTGGCAGAGACGGACAAGTTGCCCATGCTGCGTGTGTTGAGCGTGGCACAATGCAAGGTCACGGACCTTGGCGTTGAGGCCTTGGCCGGGTCATCGCAGTGCAGTGCATTGACCCAACTCTCCCTTGAGCACAACCAACTGACTGTGAAGGCCCTGCCCATGCTCCTTGGCTCGCCGCACCTGCGCGGGCTGCGTGTTTTGAACCTTGGTGGCAATGGCCTGGGTGGGACGCCGAGCCTGGAAGCGGTGGATGAGGGCAATGGGGGCGAACTGAGGGAGCTTGGGCTGCAGAACACGGGTCTGACCCCAGAAGGTGCACGGCTGCTGGCGCAAAGCGCACGCCTGGGCAACCTTGAAACGCTGCGCCTGGCGGGCTGTGATTTGGGGCCTGACGGCGTGCGGTGGCTGATGCGGGCCGCATGGCTTGGAGGCCTGCGGAGCCTTTATCTGGACCGCAACACGCTGACCCACCGAGGTGTGCGGGCGCTGACCCGAAGTCCAGCGGTGGCTGGCTTGAGGACGTTGCACCTCAACCAGAACCAACTGGACCATCAAAGCGCACAGATGTTGGCTGCTTCGCCCCACTTGCGCCATCTCACGCGGCTGGAGTTGGGTTCAAACCGCCTTGATGCACAAGCCGCCCTGGCGCTGGCCAGCAGCCCACACCTTGGCCACCTCAAACACCTGCGGCTGGCCCACAATCGGTTGGGGCCACAAGGCGTGGAGACGCTCCTGGGTTCGACGGGGCTGAACCAGTTGGAGTTGTTGGACCTGACCGACAATCGGCTGAGCCCCTACGACGCATTTGTGTTGAAGGCGTTGCCGTCAGAAAGCGCGCTTGAGGTCTTGAAGCTCAACGACAACAAGTTGGGCGATGAAGGTGTGCGTGCGTTGGCATCGCATCCAGGTTATCGGCAGTTGCGGGTGCTATTTTTGGAGAACAACAACATCACCGACGATGGGGTTCGGGCCTTGACCCACTCCACCACGCTGCAAAACCTCCAGCACGTGGCGCTGGCCTCCAACCCCATTGGCGCCAGGGCACGGCGAGCATTGCAGGCCGTGCTGGCATCGCGCGCCAGGACCAAAGAGGTATAGCCTTTGTAAGGGACTTGCGCGCTCAAGCTCCGAGGCGCGCAAGCCCCAGGCTTTCAACAATGGCCTGGGCATCCACGGGGGCACCGAGCTTCAACGGGGGCTGTTCTGCGCGCTCCAAACGTGCCGAGCCATCGGGCCAGACCGTCAACACAGGTTTGCGGGCCTTGCGGGCTTTTCGCACCGTGCTCCACACCCCTGAGCGCACCCGCTCTTTGAACTCGCCGGGGGTGGCCACCAGCATCGCGCTGGCTTTGACGATGTCTTCGTTGCGCTTCAGATAGGGCCTGAGCGCCCAAACTATGTCCGCCCCCTGACAAAAGGCACGGAAGTCATCCACGTCTGGCGGGTGGAGGTAGATCTGGCAACCCGCCCCCAGCGATATCTCATGGGCCTGAGCGTCGGCTCCGACACAGTCGCCGTGATGGAGCCACACCGCGCGCCCTTTGGAGAGGGTTTGAATGATCCGCGCAAAGGCCGCAGCCTGATCTTGCGCCATTGGGCGCCTGGAACCCGTAAATCCAATATGCACTCCTGCTCCCAAACAAACTGCACACTCACCAACAGGACTGCAAATATGAGCAGCGATCCACTCAAAGACAAGCCCTGCAATGTGCATTTGACGCTTTGGGCATCAAATGCAGCACCATGCCCGTAGCCAGCAACCTCTCTACGGCCTCAAGGCACCGTTTGGTGGATATAAACGCAGTATTGGGGCCAAAAAAGGCTCAGCAATCGCAGCCGGGGTCACCGCAAACACAGTTGTTGCCGCCCAGGTTGTGGATGATGCGCTGGATGACGGCGGCGTCGCTGCGGATCTGGCCACGGCGAAACTGGATGTAGGCGTCACACTCGGGTTTGGACAAGAGCTTGGCGGTGCACCGGAAGGCCACGGCGATGTCTTGCGCTTCGGTGTCGCACTGGGAGCAGTTCTGGGGTGTGAGCGTGGCCACATGGGATTGGCTCACGGCCCACCCCTGGGCGTTTTCAGCGCAATTTTTGATGTTCTGGCCCGCCGCAGGGCTGCTCAGATCGAGCACAAAGCGGGGATCGGCCTGGCAGGCGTACCAGACAAGCTGGTTGGTGAAGGCAGAATAGAGCGCCAGGGTCCCTTTTTCGGTTGGATTGAGCCTACCGAGCGCCTGCAAGACGTTGGCCGGGGTCTGGCGCTTGATCGTCTCGGCCAGATAGGCCAACACAGGCTGATTGTAACCCTTAAAACGCCGAGGAATCTTAAATGGCCCAGCGGCCGCCACAGGCTTGTTGGCCGCCGCTGGGGCCGCTGGCACCCCACCAAGGACATTGACCAGGAACCCCACACCGCCCCACGCCTCATAAACCTTGGGCGTGGCCGCAAAAAAGGCCACCAGGCTGGCCGGCTGCCCCGGGATGCTGATGCTCAACCACCCCAACCGCGCCGGCGTCCCCCCAATCGACCCGCTCAAGGTCCCGTGCTCGACCCCTGCGGGCGGCGCGGGAGAAGGCGCATGCGCCACAGCGGCGCCATTGGGCATCAAATTCTGCAACATCTGGGTTTTAAACTGCGTGTGGGCATTGGGTCCCAACGCCGCAGGCACAGCGCAGAGCAAAACATCGGCCGAGGTCGCCCCCTTAGGCTGCTCCGAAAGCGCGATCACCGCCACACCATTGCTCTGCGAGGCCTCAGACGCCCACCCCACCGGCACATTGAGCGCCATGCCTTGAATCTGAGTCGCCTTAAACGCAGGCAACGCCTGCCCATGGGCCAAAAGCGCAAACGACACCACCGCCGCACACACCACCACACAGCCCACCACCACAGACGGCACAACTCGACCCGACAAAGAAGACATGGCTCTCCCCACTCCCAAAGTGTTCAACGCTCAAACCAATCCCAAGCATACATCGCGCACCCCCTTGGATGCACCTCTGCCCCGCTTGTGACAGCGCTTCAGGACATCGGCGCCCCCCAACCCAAACCTTAGGCAATTATAGCGCTCACTGGCGGGGTCACGTCGCTGGGGTTGGGCTTTGCTGTGAGAACGCGATGGATTTGTAACAGGTGGCTTTGTTGGAAGACCCAGGTGGTTCGGGTCAGGCGATCGTAGCGCTCACTGGCGGGGTCACGTCGCTGGGGCCCCGGCCCCAGCCACGGAGAGTC
This sequence comes from uncultured Pseudomonadota bacterium, assembly GCA_937123825.1. Lineage (GTDB taxonomy): Bacteria > Myxococcota_A > Bradymonadia > Bradymonadales > CAKZKQ01. The sequence continues at coordinate 339 of CAKZKQ010000272.1, read as the reverse complement.
GCTGCGCGACTCCAAGCCCCTTGTTCGCTTGTCGACTTTGTTGGGAAACGCAGTTGATTCACACAGGTGGCTCTGTTGGAAGGTCGTAGTCGAATCAAAGAGGTGGCTTTGATGCAAGGCTGTTGGTTGATTCCAACAGAATGCTTCGCTGGGGAACATAATTGTTCCTGCGGGTGCCGTTGTTGTTGGGGTGGCGCTTGATTCCAGCAGTGGGCTTCGTTGGAGGGAACGTAATTGATCCCGCAGGTGACGTTGTTGAGTCACCGAGACTGAACCACCAACTGCCCCACACCGAAACCCAAGCATTTCAAAAAAAAGAGAAAGAGCCTGGGTTTGGGG
>CAKZKQ010000271.1 GCA_937123825.1 uncultured Pseudomonadota bacterium | reverse complement strand
GGAGTCGCTCGACACCATCCGTGTGGCACGGTTTCCAGCACCCTCTGCCACCGACCACACCTCTCCCGATCTTTCTGGCTCGACAGAGTGGAGCATCGGGCGCAGCGCCATCATCAACCCCGAATTGCCCGCTGGCACCGTCCTGGTGCCGGCCTCCAATGGGTATGGACAGCCTGTCCAGGGACCGGCACAAAACAACACGCTCTTGTGGGCCATCACTGGCCTCCTGGTGCTCCTCTTGGTCTGTTTGGGGGCGTTCTTCTTCTTCTCGATGAACGCCACCCCTCCCGCGTCCAACACCGCACCGCAACCAGCCTCGCCTTCGCTCCACACCTTCATCCTCCACACTGACCCGGCGCCCCTTGAGGTGATCAACGCTGACAACGGCGCAGCGATGGGCTTTAGCCCGGTGCAGATGCAGGCCGACGTGAGCAAGCCGGTTTATGTGCAGTTTCGCAAAGACGGCAAGCTGTCGCCCGTGCAGCGCGTGGGGGTCTCGGTCACGGACTCAAAGGTTGTGCTCCACATGAGTGACTGGGTGGCTTCGCTTGAGGGCGACGCAGAGCCCAAAGCCGTCGACACCGAGCCAAGCGAGCCGGTGGGCAAAGACGAGGAGCCCAAAGAGGCGTCTGCTGGCAACGACGCTCAAGAGCTCCCCTCTTCGGAGCCGGTTGAGGCGTCCAAAGACAAAGGTTCATCAAAATCGGCTTCAAAATCCAAAACAGCCGGCAGACGCCCTGTCAAAAACAACAACCCGCGCCCCAGTGAGCCTGCAGAAGACGCCACGCCGACCAAAGAAGAGCCCGCTGGGAAGACCAAACCCGCGCTCGGCGTCGTGGACGATGCTCCCTCAGAGCGCAAAAAACCCCGTTTGGGCACCATCGACGATGACAAACCAAGTCGTCCGCGCCTTGGCACAATCGATGACGATGGTGGTGACTCCAAGCCCAAGCCCAGCTTCGGGACCGTGGATTGAGAGTGGAGAGAGATGTCATGAGAGCCATCCGTATCATTGTCGCAGCAGCCTTGTTGGCGTGCTGCCCCAGCGTCAGCGCGCTGGCGCAAACCGGCGGGGCCGAGCCCTCTGAGGCCGATTTTGCCCGCGTTGAGCAGCTCTACCTTGAAGGTGTGGCGCTCTATAAGAAAAACAACCATCGGGCTGCGTTGGCCAAGTTTGAAGAGGCTTACGCCATCTTCCCAGACCCCAACCTGCTCTACAACATGGGTCGCTCACACGAACTCCTGGGCGAGCTTGATGAGGCCCTGGTTGACTTCCAAAAGTGCATTGCCTCGCCCGATGTCACCGACGACCTGCGCGGCAAAGCCACCACCCGCGCTGAGGCCATCAAGAAGGCTCAAGCGGCAGCCAAAGACGCCGACAAGAACGTGGTCGTCGCGCCGCCTGGTGATGGCGACAAAAGCGATGACAAAGGCGGCGGGGCTGCTGAAGGTGGCGGAGCGACTATAGATGACGGCGGCGGCGGTTTGGCCGTGGCCAAGTGGGGAACGGGGGTTGCGGCGCTGGGCCTTCTGGGCACCGGCGCGGCCTTCTTTGCCCTGGGCGCCTCGGATCACTCCGAGTTGGATGACGCGATTGCCTCGGACGGCGTCGCGCCGTTGACCCGGCTTGAAGCCGAAGAGTTGGCCAAGAGCGGTGAAGACAACAAGACCCTTGGGGTCGCGCTGATGGGCGCGGGCGCGGGTCTGGGGCTGCTCTCGGTGGTGTTCTTCATCATGGACAGCGGCGATGATGACGGATCCGATGATGCCAGCGCGCTTGGCGTGCAACCCACGCCGTTTGGCGCAGGGGCGACTGTGACCTTTGGAGGGCGTTTCTGATGATGAATAAAGCACTGTGGACAGCGCTGCTGGCCAGCCTCCTGGTCATGGGCGCGTGTGAAGCGCCCAACATTGATGAGGCCTTGTGGAGTTGCAGCAGCCAGGCCGATTGTGGCCCCGGTTTTGTCTGCGCCCAGGCGCTGGGGGCCTGTGTGGTCCCTGACAACAGCGCCGATGGCGTGGAGTCTGACACCATCACGCTGGGCATGAGCGCGGCGCTGAGCGCCGGACCTTCAAGCGCAGGCGCGGCCCTTCAGGCAGGCGTCGAGGCGCTCTTTGCCAACATCAACGCCAACGGAGGCGTGGATGGGCGTCAACTGGTCTTGAAGGTCGTCGATGACGGGGGAGACCCCGACCGCGCCCTGACCAACATCCAGGACATGGTCCGCAACGGTGAGGTCTTCGCCATCATCGGCGGCACCACCGTCACGCCCGAGATCGTCGACTTCCTGGTCTCCAACAAGCGCATCTTCTTTGCACCTGCATCTGGCTCGGCGGAGCTCTATCAGGACCCGCCCGACCGTTATGTCTTCCAACTGCGCCCCAGCGCAGAGAACGACCTCGATACCCTGATCAACTACACCGCCAACGTGCGCGGCGTTGTGGCACCGCCCGAGAACCTGGCGGTCTTTGCCGAATCGCGCGGCGGTGGCCTCTCACCCCGAGGCGAGTCCGCCCGTCAGGAGGTGGTAGACCTGCTTGATGGTCGTTTTGGAGTCTCGGGGGGCGATCTCTTTGTGGCCACCCACGACACCGATTCGTTGGATATGGACGAGGCCGTCGGAGAGTCGCTGCATTGGCTCGCCAACGACCGCGAGAAGGGCGAAAACGGTCAGGCCACAGCCACTTTTGTGCTGGCCTCCAACGCGGCGCCGTCGGCCGCCTTTGTCCGCGATTTGCTGGACGAACTCTTTGAAATCAAGTCCGGTACCTCCAACGGCCTGGCCTTTGAGTTGACCCCTGAGGAGGTTTCAGAGCTGCTCCAGATCAACGAGGTCGTCTTTACGTCCCCGTCCGAACTCGACAGCGACAAGTTGTCCGTGGATCTGAAGAACTTTGGCACCTACCAGACGCTCGCCGGTGACCGTCCCTACTGCGCCAGCGTGGTCTCCAGCCGCGCTGTGCCTTCGGTCGAGTCCGGGGCCTCTGTGGTCATCGACTACCGTGAAGCGCTTGGCGCATCCAGCCCTGGGACCCAACCCAATCACCTTGGCCTTGAAGGGTACATCGCTGCCCGCGTCCTGGTCGAAGCACTGCGCCTCAACGGTCCCGCGCTCTCCACCGAGGATGTCGTCAACCAGCTTGAAGCGTTGGAGCTCGACCTGGGGCTGGGCACTGCCATCAGCTTTTCGCCCTCCGATCGTGTGGCGCTGGAACGGATCCGTGGCGCTGGTTTTGAAGGTGAAGATTGCCAGGAGTTGGAGATCGATCTTGGCGAGCCTGCTGAAAACAACGAGCCCATCGACAACGGTGACTGTGAAGGCGGCACCTGCGTGCTGACCGGCACCATCACCGAGGACCTGACCCTGACCAGCGACAAACGCTGGTTGCTGCGCGGTTCGGTCTTTGTGGGCGACGGCAGTGCTCAAACCACCCTTGAGATCGAGCCTGGCACCACGATTCTGGGCGAGCAGGCCACGACCGGGATCCTGATCATTCGCCGTGGCTCCAAAATCGTCGCTGACGGCACCCGCGAGGCTCCCATTGTCTTCACCTCTTCCAACGCTCCTGGCTCGCGCGCCGCGGGTGATTGGGGAGGGCTCATCATCAATGGCCGTGCGCCCATCAACGGCTGTGATGATGCGCCTTGTGAGGCCTTTGGTGAGGGCGGCACCGGCTTCTTTGGCGGCGACGACCCCAACGATGACAGCGGCATCTTGCGCTATGTCCGCGTGGAGTTTGCCGGCAAGCTCTTGAGCCCCAACAACGAACTCAACGGCATCGCCTTCCAGGGCGTGGGTGACCGCACTGTGGTGGAGTTCATCCAGGTGCACCGCGGCGCTGACGATGGTGTGGAGTTCTTTGGTGGCACCGTCAACTTCAAGAACATTCTGACCACCGGCATCGAGGACGACAACCTTGACTGGACCTTTGGGTGGCAGGGTAAGGGCCAGTACTTCATCGCCCAGCAGTGGGACGGTTTTGGCGACAACGGCATCGAGGCTGACAACCGCGAAGACGAGCGCGACTTGTTGCCGCGCTCCAACCCGACGCTGTGCAACATCACCCTGGTGGGTGTGCCCACGTCCGACAGCTCCGACTACGGCATGCTCCTGCGCGAAGGCACCGGCGCCGACATCTCCGGGGCTGTGGTCGCGGGCTGGAACGCCGCCTGCCTGGACATCGACCACCCAGAGACCTTCGCCAACGCGGTCAGCGACGGAGAGACTCCTGAGTTGACCGGTGGCCTGACCATCTCCCAGTCGCTCTTTGACTGCGCCACGCCTTTTGAAGAAGACAACGAAGACGCGCCCGACCCCTACCCGGTCAGCAACTTCGTCACCGAACTCAATGAGGGGAACGCGACCGGATCTCCCGCGCTGGCCGATGCTTTCAACACCGTCAGCCCCGATTTCCGACCCGATGGCGAAGGTTCACCGGCCGCCAGCACCGCTGCCGAGTGCCCCAACGACGCCTTCTTTGACCAGACCGACTTCATCGGCGGCATGTCGCCCTCCGATGACTGGACCCTGGGCTGGACCACCAACGTCGAGAACTGATACCAAATTGCAGACGCCCGACTCCATTTTGGTATGAGCGTTGCGGGCCTCTTTGAGGCCCCTGCGCTGCCTCGTGGGTTGGAATCTGGCGAGTCGGCCTTTTGAATCCTTTTAAAACATGCAAGCCAGGACCCTGAGGGGTTCTGGCTTTGTTGTTTCTTGGAGTGGGCGCTGAAAGTGTTGAATGCCCAGTGATTTCAGGGGTTTGTAAAGGTCCCTGGGACCTTGTTGAGGTATGTGGATATATTTTTAATCATTGTATTCTTAGTTTTGGTGGCGCCTTGATGCCCCTGGGATTGAGCGGGCATGGGTCAGCGCAAGAAGGAAGGTGTGGAGAGGGGTTTCACTGGGCGCCCGGAGGCTTCCAGTAGTCGCCTTCAAAGCCGGGCGGCAGGGCGCCTTGTTTGGAGGGGCGCGGGCCGCCCCAGGTCTTGAAGTAGACCGTGTAGGGGGCCATGTCGATGACGCGTTTTGAGGAGAGGTGCCCGGACATGGTCATGCGCAGCAGCACTCGGTAGAGGCGCTCGGGCCAGTACCCCGTTTCGGGCGTGCGCCCTTTGCTCAGCGGACCCAGGCCCATGCCGGGTTTGGGCTTGATGCCCGCCAAAAAGGCGCTCTCCAGCAGTGATAGGCGGCTGGGAGACTTGCCAAAGTAGAAGCGCGCGGCGCGGGTGATGCCGTAGACGTTGGGCGCAAACTCAATGCAGTTGAGGTAAAGCTCCAGGATGCGCTCTTTGCTGAGGATCTCCTCCACTTTCCAGACAATGAAGGCCTCTTCGAGTTTGCGGCTCAGAGTCTTCTGGCGGCTCAAGAAGAGGTTTTTGACGAGCTGCTGGGTGACGGTTGAGCCCCCGTAGACGTAACGGCCATGCTCGATGTTGAGGCGAATGGCGCCAGTGGTGCGCTGGATGTCAAAGCCCTTGTTTTTGTAGAAGTTCCACTCTTCAGAGACGTAGGTGGCCACCTGGAGGTGTTTGGGCAGGGCGCGCAGCGGGACGTAGCTGCCGGTGCCGGGGCCCACAAAGATGCCTTCGCGGGTGACGCCCTCGGTCACTTCCTGCTTGAAGTCGTCGGTCTTGAGGTACGCGGGGTCAAACTCTCCCAGCTCGGTCACCTTGCAGGTCCCTGGCAGGCCCTGGACGTCGAGCTTGGCGCTGTGGAGGTTGCGCATGTTGATGGAGAAGGTCACGGCGGGGGCAAAGGTGCCTTGGACTTTGAGTTGGTTGTGGAGGTTGGGCAGCATGGCCTCGGGGATGGCGCCGACGGCCACTGCGCAGTCGATCTCATCGGTCCAGACCTTGACCCAGGCGTCGTGTTTTTTGCGCGTCTGGCGCAGGTGCTTCAGGCGCACGCTGGTTTTGAGCGTCGCCTCTCCACCCTCGCGGGAAGGGAGCGTGACGGCCAACTCTCGAATCTGCGCCTCATCGCCCAGCTTGTCGGGCCACCAATAGACGGCGTCGAGGGCCACCTTGATTTCGGTGGCGGTGATGGGCTTGGGGGTCAGACCGTTGATGTCCAGGTGCCCGTCGGCGATGACAAT
>CAKZKQ010000270.1 GCA_937123825.1 uncultured Pseudomonadota bacterium | reverse complement strand
TCGCTGGGCAACGTCGCCGAAGGGCGGCTTCAAAATGGGGTCATGCTGCCGTTGCCCTCGCAGACCTACGAGGTCTTGCCCAAACAGCTTGAGCGCGGCTTTCTTTACGGCACCCCGGAGCTTGTCGGACTCATTGAGCACACCGCCGAGCGCCTGCACCAGACCCACCAGCGGCGGCTGCATGTGGGGCACTTGAGCCGGAGAGGCGGCGGGGACATTCGGTTTTCGGTCAGTCATAATGCGGGGCGAGACGCCGATTTGGCCTTTTGCTACCAGACGCGTGGGGGGGAGCCGTTTACGAAGCTTCGGGACTTGATCCCGGTGGACCGCAAGGGGGTCTCAAAGTGGAAGGGTGGGCATCGATTTGATGCGGCGTGCACGTGGACGATCGTCAAGGCGTTGTTGGAGTACAAAGGGGCGCAGCTTCAGTACCTTTTCATCAGCGCGCCGATGAAGAAGAAGCTCCTGGCCCACGCCAAAGAGGCCAAGGAGCCCCCGGAGTTGATCCAGCGCGCCGACTCGCTGCTTTGGCAGCCGGGCAAGAGCGCGCCGCACAACGATCACCTCCATGTGCGGATCCATTGCAGCAAGAAGGACACCGCCATGGGCTGCGCGGAGCAAGGCCGCGCCCTGCCCGCCACCAAGCTTTACCCCCAGGCACGTCAGGACGCCATCGTCGCTTTGGCCAGCGCTTTGAGCGCCGACCCGACCCCCAGCGCAGCGCATCTCCAGGCCACCATGGAGCGCCTGACGCTGCTGGGCGCCAAAGAGCATCTGGAGGCCATCGTCGCCCATCTGGCGCACCCCGAGCCCCAGGTTCGACGGGCCGTCATTGACGCCGTGGTTGGTTTGGGTGGTCCTGAGCAGGCCCAACTCTTGACCGAACGCGTGTCTGCAGAGCCGGACGGGGTGCTCAAGGGGGCGCTTTTGGATGCGCTGGCGCAGCTTGGCGGGGGCGATGTGGGTCCGCTGCTGGCCAAGCTCATCGCCGACCCTGCCAGCGCCCAGGCCCAAGTCGGCCCCATCCCCGAGCATGTTCGGGTGACCTACACCATGGCGCCGCCCGCCGACCCGCGTTACCCGGAAAAGGATCTGGCGCGGCGCAAGCGCGGCAAAAAACCCATGAGCCCCGTCGCGCGCCCCGGCTTCCGAGGCCACCAGCTTCCCCTGGATGACCGGCCCTGGACCCTGCAAATGGCCGCCGTCGAAGCCGCCGCCGCCTGCGAATGCACCGAGCCCGTGCCCGCGCTGCTGCCGCTGGTGACCTCCAAAGACCGGCTTACCCGCGACCGCGCCGCCAGAGCGCTGCGCCGCCTGACCAACCACAGCGCCCGCATCGGCTGGACCAACCCCGAGTTGACCGACAAGGTCCACCAACGCGCCATCAAGTCCTGGAACCAATGGTACGAGGCCAACAAAGCCAAAGACCGCGACACCTGGTTGGCGGTCGGCTTTCAGTCCAGGGGCTTTAAGGTCAAAGAGGTCGGCAAACGACACATCTGGGAGTTGGTCCGCGCCGTGGCGGCCCCCGACCATCTGTCTTACAACGCTCAGCGCGCGCTGATGCGCCTGAGCAACCACCGCCCCGCCAGCCTCACCTGGAACAAACCCGCCGCTCGCCGTCACTGGGCCCGCTGGCTCAACCGCCGCCGGGGCCAACTGGGCCTGCGCAAAGCCCCCAAATCGCTCCTCAAATGACCTTTCGGAGCAGGCCATGACACAATCCAACCACCAACGCTGGAGCGCGCTGCGCGACGCCGTCCACAGTAGCGCACAATCAGACGGCCTGGAAACCTACAAAGCGGTCGACGACGCCCTCCAACACTGGCACCACGACAGCCAAGACCACATCATCGCCTGCGAATACGTCCGCAGCGCCAAACCCACCTGGGTCTCCACACCCAGCACACCACCGCCAAAAGACCTGCTCAAAGAGTGCCTCAACGGGCAACTCCCACACCTGCTCCGCGCCCTCATATGGCCATTCTCAGTGCAATTCAGTCTTCAAAGCCTACTCGACCGATGCACAGAATGCATGCTTGAGTACAACGATGAATGGAACTGGCATATGGAGTTTATCCTCATAGACGCAGCCCCCCAGAAACTGTCTTATTGGCTCTTTGAGCGATGCGATGAAATTTATGACGATTCCTACTGGGAAGTGGCAGCAAGCACCCCTACAGAATTCTGGTATCCAGACATTAGCAGGCTTGTCGGTGAGTGGGACAGTGGTCTTTTATTAGACGTGTCCTTTTTGGATCAATCACCAGAAATCCAACACGCTCTCGACTTCGACTTTATGTACGGCACAGTCAGAATCGATTCGAATATCCTTGAAAATCAACATGACCTGCTGGACACGCTGGAAGCCGCGTACCAATTCACCACAGCGGCACCCAGAGCATTGCCCGCTTTGTCGGACTACGAATACCCACCCGACCAGTACCCAAATCTGTGCTTGTTATGGCACCTCTACCACACATGGCGAACATCCAGCCAATGCCACGACCATGCCTACCTGAACAGAAGCCTAACAAAGCCAGCAGAGAAAAGCGTGATACCAAACAACAGACGAAAGAAGAGTCATAAAATATGGCGGCTGCCGGAGTTCCCAGAAATAACCCACAGTCCGCCGAGCAGTATCGGGCCCGACACAAACCCAAGCACTTCAAAAAGAAAAAAAGAAAACACCTGAGTTTTGGGTGAGCGATAACCCCGGCACGAACCCAACAAATCCAGCGGAGAAAAGCGTGACCCCCAAAGACATTGTCCTCGCCTATTGGGACGCCATGAAGACCAACGACTTCACCAAAGCCAGCCAGTGGCTCAGCCCAGATTTTGAGTGTTTCTGGCCGCAGTCGGCAGAGGTCATCGTGGGAAGGGAGAACTTTGTGGCCATCAACGCCCACTACCCCGCCAACGGTTCATGGAAATTCGACCTCCAATCCATCGTCTGTGACGGCGCAAACGTCGTCACCGATGTGCAGATTACCGACGGCGTCCAAAAAGCGCAGGCCATCACCTTCCACACCATCAAAGACGGGCTCATCCACAGACAAAGAGAGTTCTGGCCTGACCCAATGGACGCGCAAGAGTGGAGGGCGCAGTGGGTCAAAATCGTGCGAGAATAGGCATTACAGCCCCTTCAAGGGTCACCCGCCCAACGGCAAAGAGCGCCCAAAGCGGCCTCTAACAAAACAAACGGCAAAAGAGTGGGCTTACAGACCAAACAAGAAGGGCAAAAGATGGACCGCTTGCGACACCAGATCACACAGGCCATAAGCCACGCACTGCAACCGATGGCGTGCGTGCTGGCGGTCTGGAAAGGCGGAAGCGCCGCCTTCAACACCGAAGACGCATACTCCGACATCGACCTGAACGTTCTGCTGGACGACGCCAGCCCAGAAGAGCCCGTCTACGCGGCCGTCCAGTCCGCCCTGGGCGCCATATCCCCAGTCGTCGCCACCCACCCCCAACCGCCCGGCCGATACTTCAAGCTTCAAGACGGCGGCGACCACCTCCTGGTCGATGTCTGCCTCTACCGCCCCCAAAACCTCCCCGAATGCCTCAACACCGCCCGCCACGGCGCCATCCTCCCCCTATTTGACAAAGGACAGTGGCTGCAAACCCCGCCATCAACCCAAGCTGCACAGGACGCCGCCCGAACCCAACGCCTCCGCCAACACCAGCAATGGTTCTCCATCAGCCAGACCTTCGTCCGCAAAGCCATCGCTCGTGGCCGCCATATCGAAGCCCTGGCCTCCTTCTGGGGCTACACCCTCAAACCTCTGGTCGAACTCCTGCGCATGCAGCACTGCCCCGCCCGCTGGGACTTCGGCATGCGCTACCTCGACCGAGACCTCCCCGCCCCCGTCTACGCCAAACTCCAAGACCTCATCTTTGTCCAAGACCCCCAAAACCTGCCCCAACACCACGCCCAAGCCATCCAATGGGCCGAACAATTGCTCCAGGACCTGGATGACGGGACCAAACTGGCCCTTAAAAACAACTGAACAGGGGTTGCCATACACCGGCAACAACTTATACCAAAGCGCAGAAGGAAGACTTGCTCTGCTCAATCACCTGCAACGTGTTGGCATCCGCATCAAGCGATGCGGTCTGACAAACCCAACCGCCCCAAAAGAGCAAAACCCACAGACAAAACCACTTTAAACACGGGTTTGGAACGCATCGAGAGCCATGACAAAGATCTCCACTCAAAACATGGGGCAACTGCCCAACGTGGCAACGCTCAAAAGGGCACTTCGGGCCGCTGCAATGCTCGACGCACTCCTCGACCCAACCGATCCTGGAGACCGTTACTACCAGTTTGAACACACATCCCCAGCAAAGCCCTGGGTCTCCATCGGATACTGGCGCAATGGCAGCGGTGACCACCTCGACGCCATCTTTGGGCGCCATGGCTGCCTGATCCGAGGCTTCAACCACGAAGCGCGCCACATGAGCCCCTACCGCAAGACCCCTCCCGAGGTGTACCCAGGCGTCCTCGACCACATCCCCGCCGAGTTTGAGGATTGCAGGCAGGTCATCCACCCAAGCTGGTGGGCAGACACCACCTTTTGCATCTGGCGAGGCCATCATGATGCACGGTGGGGCATCGGAACGATCGACTTTCCAGACGCCAAGGACCCTGACGGCTCCCAATGGGTCCTACCGTACCTCGATGGCCGCCCAGACTCGTACCTTGAGCACGCACACGATTATTACGACGCAACACACCTCACGCTCGAGCAAACCGTGGCGTTCTTTGAAACCACCCCCCTCACCCAAAGCATGGCCAAAGCCATCAACCCAGACTGTGTGTTTCAAGAGGTACTCAAAGAAGCCACACACATCGGCTACCCAATCAACCAAAGCGATGCTGGGCGCACCACCAACGGGTAGAGCACAAAACTGGCCCATCCCATCCACCGACGGTCAACTAAAACCATGAAAATCATCCTCAAGCAGGCATGGCGCTCATCTTTCCACACCACTTAATCCATGAAGGTTCACCGGTCACTGAAGGACAAAAGTATGTCCTTCGAACGGATATCATGTATTCGAAACGCAAAATCAGACTAAATCTGTAAACCCTATTGCCTGCCCATAAACAAAAACATGAAAAAACCACTCATCATTCTATTTTTGGCAGCTCTGGCATCATGTGCACAACCCACTGTACCCAACAACATTCCACCCCAGCCTCCAGCACCTGACCCCATCCCTTCCACATCTCAAGAACCCATAAACTTAATCAGCCCAGCAGCCATCGAAGCTCAAGAACGTGGACTTGATAGGCAAACCATACTGCGGCTGGAACGAGAACACAGACAGTACCCATCCAAAATACAGGCCATCAAAGATGAAATAGCCTCCCAACCCGTCAACAAATCATTGGAGCAAACAGTTCGCTCTATACTTGAACCCATGATCACTCCTCCCGTTGATCACAGTTCGGAGCGTGGAAACTTCTTGCAAGGCATGCATATCCAGTATTTCTACTGCGGTGGGGATGCTTGTTTCATTGAAGTCAAGTGCACAAGCAGAGACCAGGCCACACAATTGAGCGGCATGCTTAGAAGAGCAGTAATGAACAGGCGAAATGGAGCCTTCAAAGATTTTGGCCTTGGGGTATTGCACATCCAAGACAATGTTGCATCCATAAGAATTCGCCCCCGTAAAGTTGTTGTTGTCCCCTGAACTAAAACCAACAATCCCCAAAAGCCTTTGGTGCCACGATCAAACGTTGAAGACCCCCATTGGTAGAGCACACACAAACCTGTGCTCTACCTCGACCATCCCTCCACCGCGCGCACCAATGCACCGTCCAGGAACAAAAGCCGGTCAGCGTGGCGGACAAAGAGCCTGTTGGGGTGGGCTTGAGGCCGAATCTTGAAGACTTTGGCCAACGCCGCGCTCTCACCGCCCGGCCCAAACCACACGCAAAAGAGGGTCAGCGCCGCAGTATAGTGCCCCCTTGAGAAGTGAAGCCACCAATAAGCCAACGGTCATGATAGGATAAGGAGCCCGTTGTGCAGGAGGTTTCCAATGAGCGAGAAGTTGCCCGAAAACATCAAGCGCTGGACAGCAAAGAGGCGTTC
>CAKZKQ010000269.1 GCA_937123825.1 uncultured Pseudomonadota bacterium | reverse complement strand
AAGCGCAGCGCCGGCGACCGAACCAAAAGCAAGCCAAGCGAAGCGACGGCGCCGCGAACCGAAAGGGCAGCCAAGCGCAGCGCCGGCAACCGAACCGCGCCTGAGCGCTTGAGCGCCCCGCGCTCAGGCGCTCAAGCGCTCAAAATGCGCTCGATGCCGTGGCGAGCGTGTTCGAGGCCTTTGGAGACGCCGTTGTCCTGGGAGGCGACGCCGCACAGGTGGACGGGGACGTGGGAGGCTTCGAAGGAGATGACGGAGATGTGGCTGCCTTCGATGGCGCGGTAGTAGGGGGCGAAGCTCGACTCGATGGACTCGGGCTGCGCGGGCAGGTCGCTGGAGGCGTACTCGGCGGCGAAGGCGGCCAGCAGGTATGAGCGCCAGACGTCGCCGGCGTAGGCGACGGTGAGGCCGTCTTCGGAGGCCAGCACGACGTCGTCGAGGCCGTAGAGTTCGCGCACGTGTTCAAGCTGGAAGGTCAGCGCCATCCAGGGATCGTCGCTGCGTTGATGGCGGCGTTCGGGGCTCCTGATTTCCTGGTGCTCTTGCATGGCGTCCTCCTGGTGACATGGGTTGTGGGGTGTGCCTTATCCTGACATGTGCGATTATGTAGGTATAAACCTTACCCTCCAAGATTTTTGGCCCTCTTGTGCCCTCTGTGCACTCTTTTTTACGGATGGGCACACTTTTTCGCGTCAGTCAGTGACATAAACTGCGCTTCCGGCGCGTTGAGGACTCCAAACGCCGCAAGGGCAGGTGCGAGTTGAGGTCACGGGGCGATGCGCGCAGATGGGCGCGGGCGGTTCGTGGCGAACAAACGCCGCGCGCTGGGTAGGTGCGGGGCGACAGCAGGATCGTTTGCTGGCATAAAGGTCGCATTGGTTCTTGGGCATTGTGAATGGAAGACCGCGCTGACGATGAAACCCTGGGTTTTATGGTCGGTCAGGTCTGGGCGCGGCTTATCCCAGAAGGCTCGCCCTGTGAAAACCCTGGGAGGTGCTTCTCCCTTTGGGTGACCATGCGTTTGGAGGATGTGGATGAAAGGAAGGGCTTGTTTGGCGGCGCACGCGGTGCGCGATGGGCGCGTGTCGCTTGTCTTGGTGGGTGTGCTTTGTGCGGGAGCGCTGGTGGCTTGCGGTGGGGAGAAGAAGAAGGATCCATCGATGGCCGAGGTGGCCGCCACCGACGCGGCGCCGTCAAAGATCGAGCACCCTGATCCAGGACCGCAGCTTGAGCGCACTGTGGGGCCCAGGGACATCGAAGTGCGCCCGCTTGGCAAGGGCAAGGCGCTGGGATGGGGCAAGGACAAAACACACGCCTATGCGATGTTCGCCTTTGAAGGGCTCGGCAGCGGTGGCCTTGATGCGGGCCAGGAAGACATGGAGCGCGCGGTGGCGCCGCTGAACCAGCCCTATTACCCGATGGGAACCGCCTCGGACCACTCGATCATCGCGTCTTCTGGCGATGGGCGCCATGTGGTGGCCATGGCGGTCGAGTGCAATCTCTTGTCCAATGCTTTGGGCAAGCGCGTCGATACCAGCAAGACGATGTGTGTGGTGGCGCGCTGGGTGGGCGCCAAGCCTCCAGAGAGCTTGAACCTCTCGGTGGATGTGACGGTCGATTGGTATTCGCCATCACCGGGCCACCGCCTGACGGGCCAGATCGAGGGTTTGAAGCAAGGGGCGGCGAACAAGAAGCTGCCGGGCGTGTTTTTTGAAGCCGCGGGCGGCTGGTTTGACGGTCGAGACAGGGGTTTGTGGCCCGGCTTGCCGTTTTACAGCTTTGCGGGGGCGCGGTTGAAGGACCGGGCAACCTCTGCTGGGCGCGAGTTGATGTTTGCGCGCCCGAACCCTTCAGAACTCAACAACATGATGGACTTCTACACGGGCATGACCTCTGTGGAAGAGGCCCTTCAGCTTGAGCGCGGTTTGAGGGTGCGCGGTGATGCCCAAAAGCCGACCATCGACATCGCCTCGATCGAAGGGGTGCCGCTGGCTGCCCACCCCTGGGACAAAATGATCGCCGAGTTGCCCGGCAGCCCCACCCCGGTCATTGAGCCGCTGGCGTCCCATGTGCCAGACGACATGCTCTACCTGCATTTCCACGACATGCGGACCTTCGTCAAACTCACGGCCGAAGTCGACCAGTGGCTCTCCCCGCTGGCCATGTCCACCGAGGCTCGCCCCGGCACATCGCACTTCACCCAGCGCCTCGAAGACCAGTTGGTCGTGGAGCGCACCATCCTCTCAGAGAAGTTTGGTCACCTGGCGGTGCACGGCGTGGCGTTGGCGGCCACCGATCCGTTCTGGCGAGAGGGCGGCGATCTGTCGATCCTCTTCCACCTTAAGAACGAGACCATGGTCACCCAGGCGCTGGACGCCTTTGCGGCCAAGGCCAAGGCCAGTCGCAGCGACGTCAAAGCGGGCTCCTACGAAGAGATGGGCGTCAAGGTCAGCACCCTCAAGAGCGATGATCGCGCCATCTTCCAGCACCGCGCGCGCCTTGGCGACGTGCTGGTCGTCTCCAACAGCCCCGGTGCGATGCGCAAGCTCATCGCCGTGCACAAGGGCAAGGCGGCGGCGCTGGCCAAGTCGGGCGATTTTCGTTACATGCGCGCCCGCTACCCGTTTGGTACCGACAATGAGGATGGGTTTGCCTTCATCAGCGACGCCTTTGTGGCCCACGTCGTCAGCCCCAGGGTCAAGATCCTGGCGGCGCGGCGCGTGTTGGCCCAGTCCGAGCTGCAAGCGGTCAACTACGCGGCGCTCTTGCATGGTTTGATGGAGGGTGCGGGCGAGCACGACGCCAAGACCCTTTTGGCAGGCAAGTGGCTTGGCGCCGATGATTTGAAGCATTTGAGCGGTGGGCAGATCACCTTTGACCCGCAAGCCGGGGCGTCATCGGCGGATTGGGGTCGTGCGTCCCAGATGATCCCGTTGGTGGATTTGCCTTTGGAGAAGGTGACTGTGGCGGAGAAGGAGGCGTATGACCTCTTTCGCGGGACCTATCAGGCGTACTGGACGGGCTTCATCGATCCCATTGCCGTGCGGATCCGCCGTGATGAGGAGCGGATTGAGGCCGAGGCGTTGATGCTGCCTTTGATTGAGGGCACGGATTACAACGATCTGAAGCGCCAGGTTGGCGAGCAGACGGTGCCGATGCTCAGCGCCGGTGACGGTGTGCGTTGGACGTTGGCGTTGGGTCCCAATGCGGGTCTGCGTCGGTTTGCCAACGACGTTGTGCGCGACATCACCCGGACGGACAAAATCGGTGTGGATTGGGTGGGTGATTGGGCAATGATTGGGCTTGCCGATCGCAGCGGCGCCTGGGACATGGCGTTGGCCGAGGGTGCGGTCCCTGGTTATGACCGCCAGAATGCCCCGTTTGGTTTTGACGCCAGTCTAATCAGCCGCGTGCCGATCTACGCAGCGGTGCACGTGCGCAACAAGCTGGGGTTGGCCACCACGTTGACGGCGGCCCGCGCCTTTGTGGCGGCGGCGGCGCCGGGCATGGTCAAGTGGGAGCAGTCGGAGGTTTACCGGGACATTCCGATCACGGCCATTTCGGAGGCCAACCCGTCGATGTCTGGTGGGGAGGATTTGGCGCTGCGCTACACCCAGGTGGGCGACGTCTTCTTGTTGGCGCTTGAGCCAGAGACGCTCAAAACCCAGATCGACATGCTTTTGGATGCACCTGAAGCCGCCGAGGAGACTTTGAAGGTTCAGTCGATGCTGAGCTTCACCCCAAAGCAGTCCAAGAGTTGGTTGACGGACGCGATTTTGGGTTCGATGGAAGGTCAGATCATCCGCAACTTCCGTCGGGCGGCGTTGGACGCAGAGGTCTTTTACCGGGCCACGGGCGTCAGCGGTCAAGACGCGGCGGTGCAGCGTCAGCGGGCGATTGCGTTGTTGGGTTACGAGCCGGCTGTGGCACACGGTGGTGGGTTCCGTTTGAACGCCAAGGGCGAGCTTGAGCACAGCGTTTATGGCTCCGCACTTTCACCCACCATTTTGGAAGTCCCTCAACCAGACTCACCGCTCTCGGCCTTTGCCAGTGCGATCAAGGACTTGACGATGGGGCTGAGTTTTGATGGCAACGGCGAGCACCAGGGGCTGCGTGTCAATCTGGATTGGAAGCGAAAGGCGATGAAAAAGTGATGTGAATCACTGATTCATTTAGTTGGTATACGGTTTTTATTGTCGATCTTTGCGCTTGGGCAGTGAAATCTTTACAGTGTAAAGAACACAAAGACTCTAAGGCGTTAACCCGGTGCTTTGGCTGGCCCGACTTTTGTTGACGCCGTAGCGTATGGAAGGCGAGTGCAATGAGTGAAGGAACCTCCGATTTAACCCAGCGCGTTGAGGTAAAGTTTACCCCGAAGCAAGAGCAAAAGTTCCTGGATCGGGTGGTGTTCAATGACATCAGCGGTGCGTGTTGGGATTGGTCGGGCGCGACCACCAAGGATGGTCACCCTAGAATCGAGGGGCGGCATCGGGCAGCAAGGATTTCGTATACGCGTTATGTGGGCATGCTTTATGAAGATCAGCGCGTGATTCACACCTGCCGCAATAAACGCTGCTGCAAACCCCAACATTTGAAGGCTGTCAGCGTTGCAGAAGCGGCGCGTCACAGCGCCGAGGGGCGCCTGGCAGGAGAGCACCACGGCCGCTCAAAGCTGACCGAGGCGCAGGTTCAAGCCATTCGGCAGCTATACAAGGGCCGCAACAAGGGCCCATCCCAGGCGCTCATCGCCCAGATGGTGGGCATCACCCAGACCCAGGTGTCCAAGATCGTCCGCAACGAGTGCTGGAGGCACCTGGACGGCAAGGGTTAGGCGCTGTTGAGTTTGTGTTGTGAAGAGATCAAAGCGGGAACGGAAGGATTCGAACCTCCAGCCGCCAGGTTCGTAGCCTGGTGCTCTATCCGTTGAGCTACGCTCCCTGAAACATTTCAAACCAGAACCGCTCTTGAGTGGTTCTGACCCGACGCGCACCCACCGATTCGGTCTTTTGACCGCCCCGCGGGGGTGCGCAAAGGGACAACGGGATTTGAACCCGTATCTCCGGCTTGAAAGGCCGGTATCCTCACCGTTTAGACCATGCCCCCACATGTCCGACGCCGCTCTTCCATGTGCACTGGGCATGCCAGCGCCTGTGAAGCCCGTGTTGACGGGCTCGGTGTGTTTACAGGCGCGTTGAACGTCTAAAAGACGCGCACGACCGATAAAGGACGGGGTTTTGATGCTTCTGTCCCGATTTTCGAGGGTTGTTGAGTGCGCCGTGTCGCGTTCCGAGCCATGAATGATCGGTGGGCTTTGCCCTGATGCTGG
The DNA here is from genome assembly GCA_937123825.1 of uncultured Pseudomonadota bacterium. GTDB lineage: Bacteria > Myxococcota_A > Bradymonadia > Bradymonadales > CAKZKQ01. Next base: position 4,121 of record CAKZKQ010000269.1, on the reverse strand, counting down.
ATGTTTCAGTCCAGGTAAATGTTTCCCTTAAAACTGGAAAATTGACTCAAGAATGGGCCTTGGCCCCTCCGATGTCTCTGTCAGAAGCCCGGGCGCTGTGATGCCTGGGCTGGGACCGGCTGTGCGCAGCTCGCCCACTCACTGATGAGAAGCCTACTTGCCCCATTGGGGCGCGGGGGCGGCGCTATGGTGGGGTGTCTGGTGGATTCACCACCAGGGGGCTGTGCGGGGTTTTGGACGGTGGGGAGAAGCCATGGAAGAAAGCCAGGAGGCGCGAAAGAACATTCTCTTTGTCGACGATGAGGCGTGCGTGCTTCAGGGCCTGCGCCGGATGCTCCGAGGGCAACGCAAGCGCTGGTCGATGACTTTTGTGGGCAGTGGGACTCAGGCGCTGGAGGCGTGTCAGAGTGAGCCGTTTGATGTCGTGGTCTGCGACATGCGCATGCCTGGGATGAACGGCGTGGAGGTCTTGTCGCAGATTCGGGCGCGGCACCCCGCCTCGGTGCGGATCGTGTTGTCGGGCCACATGGAGTCCGAGACCGCCATGCGCGCAGTGCCGGTGGCCCACCAGTTTTTGGCCAAGCCCTGCACGCCGTCGCAGATCGTGGCCACCGTCGAGCGGGCTTGCAACATCCAGCGCGTGTTGCAGCCGCCGCAGCTTCGCGACGCGCTGGGCAAGCTCAGCGCCCTGCCCAGCCTCCCCGAGGTCTACCACCAACTGAGCGACGCTCTGCAAGACTCCAATGCGTCCATCCGCTCCATCGCTCAGATCGTGGAGCGAGACATGGCCATGTGCGCCAAGGTCCTCCAACTGGTCAACTCAGCCTTCTTTGGGTTGCCGGGGCGCGTGGACCGCATTGAGCGCGCGGTGCACTACATCGGTTTGCAGACCCTGCGCGCGTTGGTGCTTGGCGCCAGCGTCTTTGAGGCCTTTGAGGACGCCGACCCAGACAAAGGACATCAGCTTAAGTTGGTGCAACATCACGCGGGGCTGACCGCACACCTGGCCCGTCACATCATGTCATCGCTCAAGCCCGAGCGCAGAGACGAGGCGTTTCTTGCGGGCATCACCCACCGCGTGGGAGCGCTGGTCTGGTCGAGGTTTCCCCAGGTCCACGGGCTGCTCCAATGCAGCCCAGAGCGGGCCCAGGCCTATCTGGGAGGATACCTGCTGGGCATCTGGGGCTTGCCTTATCCAATCGTCGAGGCGGTGGCCTACCTTCACCAGCCCGAGGAGGTCGAGCCGCAAGAGTTTGGGCTCGTCACGGCGCTGCACTGCGCCAGCGCGTTGGCCGCTGAAGCCTGCGGGCTGGAGCCCTGTGGCGAGGACGGTTTGATCAACGAGGCGCTCCTTGAGCGTCAGGGACATGGGCAGCATCTGGAGCAGTGGCGAGCGACTGCACAAGAGCTGCTGATAAGGTGCTTGTGATGTGGACTCAGCGACGTCGACTGCTTTGCGTCGACGATGAACCCAACGTTCTCCAAGGCCTGCGGCGAAACCTCAGGCGGCACTTTGATGTGCACACGGCTGCGGGCCCCATGGAGGCGCTCTCTTTGCTCGACCAGCAAAAAGAGCACTTTCCGGTCATCGTCTCGGACATGCGCATGCCGCACATGGACGGGCTGGCCTTCCTTCGGGAGGCTCAAAAGCGCCATCCTCTCTCGGTGGGCCTGCTGCTGACGGGACACGCCGATGTCAACGTGGCCATCGCCGCCATCAACGAAGGCCGCGTCTTTCGATTTCTCAAAAAACCCTGTCCAACCGACACTTTGGCCAAGGTGGTCCGAGAGGCCATGCATCAGCACGACCTCCAGGCGGCCGAAAAAGACGTCATTGAGCGCACGCTGATGGGCTCCATTCAGGTGATGACCGAAATCCTCAGCATGGTCAATCCCGTGGCGTTTGGGCGCACCACCCGCATCCGAGACTGCGCCCGCGCGCTCGCCCAGCGCCTCGATCCCGAACACCTGTGGCATCACGAGCTGGCGGCGATGCTCTCGCAGTTGGGATGTGTGACCCTCCCGGCTGGTCTCCTGGATATGGCTTACGATGGCCGCAGCCTTGATGTTCAGCAGCGGCACGCCTTTGCCGCCCACCCCAAAGTGGCCTCCAAACTCCTGAGCAACATTCCTCGTCTTGAGAGCGTTACCGCCATCGTGGCCGCCCAACTTCCTGGTGCCCCCGTGTCTCCACAGAGCCAGGACAACGTCGCCCACATTGGCGGCCATATCCTCAAGGCGGCCGTCGCCTTTGACATCCATCTGCACCAGGGGCTCGATCCTGGCAGCGCCGTGGCCACCATGCGCAAAGCCCAACCCCCCCACCACCCCGAGGTGTTGAGCGCCCTGGAGTCCATCTGGTCCTGTCAGGCCAGCCTCGCTCGCCGCAGCGTCCGTGTGATCGAACTCAACACCGATATGATCCTTGAAGAAGACGTCAAATCCAGCGGCGGCATGCTCTTGTTGGCACGCCACCAGCGCCTGACCACGCTGATGATTGATCGCCTGATGCGCTTTACCCGCAGCAAAGGCGTCACTGAGCCAATACGAGTGCGCATGATCAATGATTCAAACCCAAGAGTTCGCTCTGGAGGAGCTCAATGAACCCCCACCTTCCTCAGGGCGGCGGTGCCGCCGTTGAATTCAGCACCCAGAGCCCTTGCGCTGTGCAGGCTGTGACCCAACTGCGCCACGCGCTGGACCGGCCAGGGTTGCAGATGGTGCTCTTTTTTGCCTCGCTATCTTCTTATGAGCCCGAACCATTGCAGCAGGCCCTCAACGATGCCTTTGATGTGCCCGTCATCGGATGCACCAGCGCTGGTCAAGTGGGCCACGCTGGGTTTCAAGCTGGCGGGCTGACCGCGGTGGGCTTCTTTGGCAGCGGGTGGTTCTTCAAGCCCCACCTGATCACCTCATTGAGCGTGGAAGGGCAGCCCATAGAAGCCTCGATCGCGGCCATGGAGCGCGACGTGGATGCGATCCCCGAAGGCATGAAGCCCTTTGGGTTGGTGTTGGTCGATGGGCTCTCGATGCAAGAGGAGCGCTTGATGGCGCACCTCTACCGTTCGTTGATTCAGATGCCCATTGTGGGCGGCTCTGCGGGCGACGACCTGAACTTTGAGCAGACGCTGGTCTTTTGCGATGGGGCCTTTCACCGCGACGCGGCGCTCTTTGTGCTCTGCGCCACCGACAAGGTCTTTGCGACCGTTCGCGCCCAGCACCACCAGCCAACCAGCACCAAGCTTGTGGTCACAGAGGCCGACCCCAGCGTTCGGATCATCCATGAGATCAACGGTTTGCCTGCCGCGGACGCTTACAGCCAGGCCATCGGGGTGCCCGTCGCAGAGTTCTGTCCCGAGGTCTACTCGCTCTATCCGGTCATGATCCGCGTGGGAGACGCCCATTACATCCGTTCGATCCAACGGTGCAACCCCGACAAGAGCCTGACGTTTTACTGCGCCATTGAGCGCGGGTTGGTGCTCTCTGTGGGGCACCGGGCCGATGCGCTGGAGGCGCTGAGCCTGGCTTTTGAGCGCGTGCAAGAACAAATCCAGGGTCGCCCTGAGCTGATCATCGGCTTTGATTGCATTTTGCGTCGCCTGGAGTTTGAAGCCCGAGGCCTCAACGGGGCCATCGTGGAGCAGTTTGTCAATCACAATGTCGTGGGGTTCTACACCTACGGCGAACAGATCAACGGTCTGCATGTCAACCAGACCTTTACGGGCATTGCTTTTGGAGCTTGAGGTATGGACTCCCTCACGAACGCCCTCCCGGCCCACCAACCGGCCCTCGACCCGCAGGCGCTCATCGAGCGCCTCTCGGCCACCGTCGAAGCGCAGCGCAAGACCATCGAAGTGCTCATTGAGCGCGTCGAGCGATGTGACGCGCGCACTGGCAGCGCCATGGCTGTCTTTGAGCAGAACATCGCGTTGGAGCAGGTTGTGGCGCGCAAAACACGTCAGTACGCCATCCAACAAGAGCGCCTGGAGCACACCCTCCAGGAGCTCGTCATGACCCAGGCTCGCCTGGTGCACGCCCAAAAGCTTGAATCCATCGGGATCCTGGCCGCAGGGATCGCCCACGAGATCAACACCCCAACCCAATACGTTCAGGACAACACC
>CAKZKQ010000268.1 GCA_937123825.1 uncultured Pseudomonadota bacterium | reverse complement strand
TGTGCCGCTTTTATGCAGAGAAGGCGGAAGAGTTTCTCGCCCCTGTCTCCCATACCTCCGACGGCTCAGAAGCTTGGGTTCGCTACGATTCCATCGGGCCGGTGCTGGCGATCATGCCGTGGAACTTTCCTTTCTGGCAAGTCATTCGTTTTGCGGCTCCAACCTTGATGGCAGGGAACACCGGCCTACTCAAACACGCCCCCAACACTCCCCGCTGTGCTGAATTGATTGAAGAACTCTTTCAGAAAGCGGGCTTTCCCGAAGGTGTCTTTCAAAATCTTCGCTTGACCAACGAACAAGCCGCTTCTGTCATTGCTGATCCCCGTGTCGCGGGTGTCACGTTGACAGGAAGCACACGGGCGGGTCGGGTTGTCGCTGGAAAAGGCGGCGAAGGGTTGAAACCGATGGTCATGGAATTGGGAGGCTCTGACCCCTTCCTTGTCTTTGAGGACGCGGACATCTCCAAAGCCCTCGCCGTCGGGAGCACCTCGCGAATTCTCAACAACGGTCAAAGCTGCATCGCCGCCAAACGCATCATTGTCGAAGACGCCGTGCACGACGCCTTTGTCCAGCGCCTCCAGGCCGCCATCGAGGCTCTGAATGTCGGCGACCCCGCCCAAGACACCACCGACATCGGTCCCATGGCGCGCCGCGACCTCTTGGACGCGCTTCACGGGCAGGTGGAACGCAGCGTGGCGCAGGGCGCGCAGTGCCTGGTGGGCGGCAAGGCCCCCGCCGACGGCTGCCTCTACCCTCCGACCCTGCTTGTGGGGCTAGACGCCACCATGGCCGCGTTCAAAGAAGAGACTTTTGGGCCGGTCGCCGCTGTCGCGCGGGTCAAAGACGCCCAGGAAGCCATCGCGCTGGCCAACCAGACCGACTACGGCCTGGGCGCCGCCATCTGGACCAGCCCAGAGCGCGGCGCGGCGCTGGCACCGCAGATTCAAGCGGGCAACGTCACCATCAACGGCTTTGTCAAAAGCGACCCCCGGCTGCCTTTTGGCGGCATTAAAAACTCGGGGATGGGGCGAGAACTTGGACCGTGGGGCTTGATGGAGTTTGTGAATGTTAAGACGGTCTGGGTTGGGCGCTGACGCTTGGGCGGATGGGGGCCAGCCCCCAAACCCCCGCCAGGAAGACCAAGGATGGCGGGTTGGGACCGAGCAGGGCGAGGCAGATGGATTGGCTGACTAGGCGACGAGCACAGGCGAACTGGAGGTTCGCTGAGCACCGTCAACGACGTCAGGCGATTCATCGGTCCGCCCTGTGAAGGGACAACCTGACGTCCTTGGTCTAAAGCGGGTCCTGGACCTGCGGTCATTCGACCGTGACGCTTTTGGCCAGGTTGCGGGGCTGGTCGACGTCGGTGCCTTTGAAATCGGCGATGTGGTAGGCCAGCAGCTGGAGCGGGATGATGGTCAGCAGCGGCTGGAGCAGCTCGGGGATGTCGGGGACGCTCAGGACCACGTCGGCGTAGGGGCCGATCTTGTCGTCGCCCTCGGTGGCCACCGCGATGACCCGGCCGCCGCGCGCTTTGACCTCTTCGAGGTTGCTGAAGATCTTGTCGTAGGTGGTGCTCTTGGGCACCACAACCACCACAGGCAGCTCGTCGTCAATCAATGCAATCGGCCCGTGCTTCATCTCGCCCGAGGCGTAACCCTCGGCGTGGATGTAGCTGATCTCTTTGAGCTTCAGGGCGCCTTCGAGGGCGATCGGGAAGTTGATCCCGCGGCCCAGGAAGAGGAAGCTGCGCGCGTGCGAGAAGTCGCGCGCGATCTTGTGGTAGGCGCTGTCGTCTTCAAGCAGCCCTTCGATGGCCTGCGGGATGTGCCGCAGGGCCTCCAGAAGCTCGGTTGCCTCGGCCTGGTCCATGGTCCCGCGCCGACGGCCCAACCACACCGCGATCGTGGCCAACCCCGTCAACTGAGTCGTGAATGCTTTGGTTGAGGCCACGCCGATCTCGGGGCCCGCGTGCGTGTAGAAGACGCCGTCTGACTCGCGCGGGATGGTGGACTCCATCACGTTGCAGATCGACACCACCTTGGAACCCCTGGAGCGCGCCTCCCTCAAGGCCGCCAGCGTGTCGGCCGTCTCGCCCGACTGGCTGATCGCGATCGTCAAGGTGCGCTCGTCCACCACCGGGTCGGCGTAGCGGAACTCGCTGGCCAGATCGACGCTGGTGTGCACCCGCGCCAACTTCTCAAAGAGGTAACGCCCCACCATGCCCGCGTGGTAGCTGGTCCCGCAGGCCACGATCTGAAGGTGGTTGAAGCTGGCCGCCTCGTCTTGCGAAATCCCCAGCTCGCCCAGGTCCACGTCCCCACGCTCGATCGCCACGCGCCCGCGCAGCGTATCGACGATGCGCGTGGGCTGCTCGTGGATCTCCTTGAGCATAAAGTGCTTGTAGCCCTGCTTCTCGGCCGAGATCGGATCCCAGTTGATCCGCTTGGCCACGCGCTCGACCGGCGCGCCGCCCCCATCAAAGATCTTGGCGGCTTCTTTGCTCAAGAGCGCCGTGTCCCCGTCGTCCAGGAAGATGAAGTTGCGCGTATGGCTCAGCACCGCCGGCACATCGCTGGCCGCAAAGTACTCGCCCTCACCCAGCCCCACGACCAACGGCGAGGCATGGCGAGCGGCCACGAGCACATCGGGGTGGTCTTCGTGGAGCACGACCAGCGCGTAAGAGCCCTCAAGGTGCTCCAGCGCCGCGCGCACCGCCGCGTGCAGCGGGTGGCGCTGGCCCGCGTCGCCCGTGTTGTAGGCCTCTTCGACCAGGTGGGCGATGATCTCGGTGTCGGTTTCGCTCTTGAAGGTCCGCCCGCGCTCGATCAACTCGGCTTTGAGCGTCAGGTGGTTTTCGATGATGCCGTTGTGAACGACGACGATTTTGCCGCTGCGATGGGGGTGGGCGTTTTCCTCGCAAGGGCGCCCATGGGTGGCCCAACGCGTGTGACCGATGCCCGTCGTGCCCGGCATGGGCTCGCGGTGGAAGGCGCCTTCGAGGTTGACCAGCTTGCCCTCGGCGCGGCGCACGTGGATCGACCCCTCATGGATGATGGCCAGACCCGCTGAATCGTACCCCCGGTACTCCAGGCGCTTGAGTCCGTCCAGCAACATCAAACCACACTGTCGATCTCCCACATAACCCACAATTCCGCACATAATAATATCCTTTCTGTTTTCGGGTGCCTCGGCGTCTGTGCACTCCCTGTGACAGCCGGGGCCGGTTTTGACTTCAGGCCCCCCGATAGGACCCCAAAATAGGTTTGCGCCCCTTTATGCGCAACGAATCTGCCCGAAATCGGGCAAATTTTGATGTGAAAAGGCTTGATTGACCGCCTGGGGGCTTTGCAGACATACTGCCGCGGTGGGTCGCCAGACCCCATCGACAGACCATAAAAAAGACATCCGGGGGGGTGTGATTGATGGATACACGAGCGTTGCGCGACGCGTTGGGTTGTTTTGCCACCGGGATCACAGTCATCACGAGCGTGGATTCGCAGGGCAAGCCGGTTGGGGTGACGGTCAACTCCTTCAACTCGGTGTCTCTGGACCCGCCACTGATCCTTTTTAGCCTCGCCCATGACGCAGACACGCTGCCGGTGGTCCAGGCGCACGGGCGTTTTGCGGTCAACGTGCTCTCAAAGGCCCAGGAGGCGCTCTCGAACCGCTTTGCGACCCCGGAGCTGGACCGTTGGGGCGACCAGCCCTTTGCGATGCAGGGCGGCGTGCCGGTCTTGCCGCAGACGCTGGCGACCTTGGTGTGTGCGGTGGAGCACGTGGTGCCGGGCGGCGATCATCAGATCATCATTGGGCGCGTGGAGTCGCTGCGCTGGGATCCTGTGGGGGAGCCGTTGCTCTACCACCGGGGTCAGTATCGGGGTTTGGCCACGACCGAACACGAGGCGCGCCTGGAGGCCTTCAGCCAGGAACTCTACGAGGCGATCCAGACGTGCCAGAATGTGGCGCCGCTGACGGAGCGCTGGCCGCAGATTACGCTCAAGGACGCCTACCACATCTCTTTGGGGATTCTGGCGCGGCGTCAGGCCGCTGGAGAGCGTCTGGTGGGCAAAAAGGTGGGGGTAACGGGCCACGCCATCCAAAAGATGTTGAAGGTGGGCCAGCCCGACTTTGGTTTTTTGACCGACGTGATGCAGACCGGCGCCCAGATGAAGATCAGCGGGGTTTTGTCTCAGGCCCGCGCCGAGGCCGAGTTGGCCTTCATCCTCAAAGATCGCCTGATGGGCCCTGGGGTGACGCCTCAGGACGTTTTGGATGCGACCGAGGCGGTGGCGGTGTGCTTTGAGGTGGTCGACTCCAGGGTGGCCAACTGGAAGATCAAAATTGAGGACACGGTGGCGGACAACGCCTCTTCGGGGCTCTTTGTCTTGGGGCCGCAGCGGGCGGCGCCCGACGCGATGGATTGGTCGGCGTGCAAGGTCGAGGTGACCATGAACGGTCAGCCGCTCAGCAGCGGGACGGGGGCGGACAGCTCTCCAGGGTCTCCAGAGGCCTGCGTGGCCTGGTTGGCTAATACGCTGGGGGCTTATGGGATGGCGTTGGAGCCCGGCGAGGTGATCTTGTCGGGGGCTTTGGTGCCGTTGCAGTCGGTGGTGGCGGGGGATCGTATGACCGCGACCATCGATGGGTTGGGGTCGGTGTCGGTCGAGTTTGTCTGATGGCCGGTGGGCCGCAGTGGGTTTGGTGACAGATAAGGGGGTTGGGAGCATGGGTAAGAAGATCAGGGCGGCCATTGTGGGCCCTGGGAACATCGGGACGGACTTGCTTTACAAGGCCAGGCGCAGCGATTGGATTGAGCCGGTTTGGAGCGTGGGGATCGTGCCGGATTCGCAGGGGCTGCGCATCGCCAGGGAGATGGGGCTGAAGACGAGCGCCGAGGGGCTCGATGGGCTCTTGCCGCACATTGAGGCCGACGGCGTGGAGGTGGTTTTTGATGCCACCTCGGCCTATGTTCACGTGAAACATGCGCCGAAACTGGCCGAGCTGCCCGTGTCGGTCATTGACCTGACCCCGGCGGCGGTGGGGCCGTACTGCATCCCGCCGGTGAACCTGGAGGCCGTGCTGGCCCAGGGGAGCCGGAATGTGAACATGGTCACGTGTGGGGCTCAGGCGACGGTGCCGATGGTGGCGGCGGTGTCCCGCGTTCAGCCCGTGGCCTACGGCGAGATCATTGCGACGGTCTCGTCGCGCTCGATCGGGCCGGGGACGCGCAAGAACATCGATGAGTTTACGCGGACGACCGCCGGTGCGGTGGAGAAGGTCGGCGGGGCTCACAAGGGCAAGGCGATCATTGTGATCAACCCCGCAGAGCCGCCCATCATGATGCGCGACACCATCCATTGTTTGACGGTGGATGAGCCGGACCAGGAGGCGATCACGGCCTCGGTGCATCGGATGGTGGAGGAGGTGCAGCGTTATGTGCCGGGGTACAAGCTCAAGAATGGGCCGGTGTTTGATGGCCGCCGGGTGACGACCTGGATGGAGGTCGAGGGGTTGGGCGACTTTTTGCCCAAGTACGCCGGGAATCTGGACATCATGACGGCTGCGGCGCTGCGCACGGCGGAGTTGATCGCGCAGAAGAAGCACGAAGGGGGGCGCTGAAGATGGACTTGAAAGGACGTAAGGTCACCATCCACGAGATGTGCCTCCGGGATGGGATGCACGCGCGCCGCCACCAGTTCACCGTCGAGGAGATGGTGAATGTGGCCACGGCGCTCGACGCGGCGGGGATGCCGCTGATTGAGGTCTCCCACGGCGATGGTCTGGGGGGCGGGTCGATCAACTACGGGTTTTCGGCCCACAGCGAGCGCGAGTATCTGGAGGCGGTGGTCCCCAAGATGAAGCAGGCCCGGATCTCGGCGCTGACGCTGCCTGGGATCGGGACCGTGGATGACCTGAAGATGGCCGTGGACTGCGGGGTGACCACGGTGCGCGTGGCCACGCACTGCACCGAGGCGGACATTTCGGGCCAGCACATCGGCATGGCGGCCTCGATGGGGCTCGACACGGTGGGCTTTTTGATGATGGCCCACATGAACGATCCGGCCTCGTTGGTGGAGCAGGCGTTGATGATGCAGGACTTTGGGGCCAACTGCATCTACTGCACAGACTCGGCGGGTTATATGTTGCCCGACGACGTGCGGGTGCGCGTGGGAGCCCTGCGCGAGGCGCTGCGGGACGACGTGGAGCTTGGGTTCCACGGCCACCACAACCTGGCGATGGGCGTGGCCAACTCGGTGGCGGCCATTGAGGTGGGCGCCAATCGGATCGATGCCTCGTGCGCGGGTCTTGGGGCCGGCGCGGGCAACACGCCCACAGAGGTGCTGGTGGCGGTGCTCAACCGGATGGGCGTGGAGCACAACATCGATTTGTACGGCGTGCAGGATGTGGCCGAGGATCTGGTGGTGCCGATGACCGAAAAGCCCGTGAGGGTGGACCGAGACGCGCTGACACTGGGTTACGCGGGCGTCTACTCCTCGTTTTTGCTCTTTGCCCAGCGCGCCCAGAAGAAATACGGCGTCTCTGCCCGCGATCTGTTGGTCGAGCTGGGGCGGCGCAAGACCGTCGGCGGCCAGGAAGACATGATCGAAGATCTTGCTCTGGACATGGCCCGAGAGCGCGGCCTGCTCGACAAAGCGTGACGCCCCCCGTTCCTTCCCACCTCTCTGAATCCCTCAATCAGATGAATTTTATCGTTGGGGGGCATGTGGTGCCTCCCAACGTCGCATTTACCTGCAATGCAAAATCACCCCTTTCATCTCGTTTGTTTGTCCTTTTTGATCAATGTTATCAACTCGCATTGAGACTGCTCTCACTTCGGTACCTTCTGGACACTCTCGTTCAACAATGTTTTCACCAGATTTTCGAAATGGGCGTCCAATATACTGATTGAATTCGCTAGAAGCACCATACTCCTCGGCGTTAAGATAGAAGTCCCTTTTGAATCCAGATTTAAGATCCAGGCATTTGATGGACTCTATTCCAACCAGTGGTGATGCATTTTTGGTTATAAAGCGAGCACCAATGAATACTGATCCAATAGGACATATTTTAATAGGAAGCGGTCTATGGTTGTATTTTGGTGTGTTCGCTTCATTGTTTCGTTCCACCCTTAGGTATGAGCTTTGAACTTGATCAATAAAGTTAGCACCGTTGAACATATCCAACTCAGATTTGATGTTGTCGAAGGATTTTCTCAACCCTATAACCTTCAGATGCTCCCAGTTTTCCTTACTCATATGGTCATGTGCATTGTCATGGCTGCACACTAATCCAAGAGAACCAACTGCGGTTATATTTGATGGATCTTCTTTGAAATTAACAGGCCCACCAACAAATCCTACAGCTCTACTTGAACTGAATTCTTCGTCCCACCTTACGTCGTCAATAGACTTGTTGAATGCTTTTGCACATGAAAATACCACCATCTTTCCAGAGTTGTCATTATTACATTCGCCAACACAGTCAAGAGGCGCTAATGTTTTTTCTGTTTCACTGGAAACAATATCCCCATTACCTCCGCCGTTTGCAATGTCCGCAGATTCAATATCAATGGTAATTGCTTTTACAAGTTGTTCATCTCCCAATGACGATGGATTTGAAAAACTGTAATCTGGATTTGACCAATCATCGTCTGGGTTGTCTGGATCTTGGGAAGGGCCTGCTGAAATTAGCCCCGCAATAAAGGCTTTTGTTTTGGAAGATGAAGGTCTAAATACTACAGGACCTCCACTGGTTCCTTTGATGGCATCGATGGATGTTGTGAAACATAGATTTTTGTTGGGAAAATCTATTTCACAGCTTTTCTTGAAATCCGACTCCGAATCGGAATTGATAATAGTTCCATATGATACTTGAGTTGTGTCTGGTATGAAGCCCATCTGCACAGTTAGATCTTGAGGCGACATTGAGAATTTAGTTTCCCAATTTCCTGTTTGAGTTTTTACTTGTTGATCATCCAGTCGAGCATTTGCATCTTCAACTACAAAATAACTCCAGATGTCACCACCATTAAAATCGGGTCCTATTGTATTAGTTTTGCTTGTTGGTAATGATATTCTGTCGAATATAACTATTGGTGGAATTTCTTTATCTGTTTTTTGGGTGGCTGCGTTTCCTGTTTCGAAATTGGTTGATATTTTGATGTTGTTCACTTCTGCGATGAGAATGTCTCTATCTAGAAATGCGTCGTAGTTGAGAGTCACAGGGAGTGCTTCAAAATCATTTTTGAATTCGGAATAGTCACTGTGATCTTCAAATGCACCAACTTCAATCAGGGATAGTCCATGCAGTCTATAAGCAGCAAGCCAAAGATTTGGTGGAGACGTTTCATCAATAGGAAATTCTGCATCAAATCTGTCAACCGCAAATGATGCTGAAAATGCTGATAGGTTGATTGGGCAGGTTTTAAGTGATATGGGTATGTGTCTTGATGTAATTATTTGATTTGAATTGTAGAGAGAAAAGCTACCTTCTGCTTCTTCGTTAATGTTTTCATCATTGCAAAGTGCGAAAAAGAACCCTACAGAACGACTGTGCATGATGTTAGACCATTCGATTGCAGGGTCTAGAAAGTTAGTGTCTCTGTTTAAGTTTGATTGGATTTGATTTAGGCGCTGAACGCTCAAATCATCATAAACAGCTTCACCTTCATATTGATCTATTTTTTGATGTTGAAATGTGTTTTCTCCATTGCATGCAACGACCATCGTGATAGCAATAAGGATTGCTAGTGTTTTTATTTTACTTTGCATGTTTGATTAGACTCTCCTTTGCAGATGGTTTTTTGAATCCCTTTTTCATTAATACCAGACAGAATGTAAGGTATCTTTATGTTTGAGCACCCTTGTGGGGCGGGTTCTACGACGTCAATATCTATGATGTCTCCGGATACTATGTCTTTTTCAAACGTAACTACTACATAACCATTCATTCCAAGCGCGACGGCATCACTCCTGTTTGAACATGATATTTTTTGGCTTCTATCTATTAGGTCTCTAGCGTCTTCATTGCCGAAAATATTTCTTGCAGATTGTGACTGATAAGTTAAGACTTTTTCTTCTACTATATTTTTTATACAGCCGGTGTGTTCATTGTTCTTTATGCATATTGAACCAAGTTCCAGTCCTTGCATTCTTGCGTTGGGTATGTTGTTGTCGGCGACCTCAATCTTTAACATGCGAAATCTTTCTTGTTTTTGAGTGTATGGCACTGGGCTACAGTGTATTACGAATGGTATTATTGCAGCGATGAGTTGTAGGTTTTTTGTGGTTTTTTGTGTTAGTTTGGATTGATTTTGTTTTTTGTTTTTTAGATTCATTCTAAGCCTCGCGAAATGTGAAATTTTACATTGTCAGATTGGCTCTGAGTTGAATGGGATTTTTGCTACAACGGAGCACGTTTGAGTTGACACTGGCTCAACCCTTTTACAAACGGTGTTGGTGGGTTTTAGTGGGGGTGAACTCGCACACGAACCGTTCTACCGAATTAACCGTACTCAAATTATTACCACGGACCATTGCCAAGTCAACCCCTCATTGGGGCGAGTTATCGTTATTTTCTTGGTGTTTCACTGATGAGGGGTGTTTGGAATGAATTCGGAAGTTTGTTATTGTTGGTGGGTTTGGCCGTAAGTCCAATTAAATCAAGGCTTTACGGTAAAATCTGAGCAGATTCATCGCTCAAACACCCCTCCGAGTTGTCTTAGGCGCCTGAATTTGGAGTTGGTGCACACGAGTCAGAAAAGGGGCTTTCCCGTGTCTTGTTGGGGAATGATGGCAACCATCATCGCCAAGGTCTGAACGGTGGTGTTGGTTGTGGCTCTTGTCCATTTGAGAGTGTTTGGTGGAGGTGGGGAAGGCCGGGTTTTGTGCCCTTGGTGTTGATTTTCCAATGAGGGGGACAAAGTGGGGCCAATGCGCGAAGTTGGCCGCTGATTCGTGCGAATTTGTGGAACAATGTGTTGCTTGGGCGTCCATGGTTCACGCGTGGGTGCGTTGCTAGGCTGTGCCTGTGTCCAATGTTGCAGGAGGACACGCCCCACACCTGCCCAGACCCTCTTCCCCTGGTTTGTGCAGGCAACGCAGGTGCATCATGCAGTACCGTCGCCCGTCATCAAGCATCGCCGCCGCAGCCGTTGTGCTCTTGACCGCCACCGTGGCCATGGCCGCCGGGTGGGAGAAGGCCGATAGCGAGGATGGCGTCAACCTCTATACCAAGGATCTGCCAAACAGCGGGATTGACGCGCTCAAGGCCGATATGACGCTGCCCTACACCACCGATCAGGTCGCCGAGCTTCTGACGGATCTTAAGGAGATTCGCAACTACTCTCCTGCGGTCAAGGCCACCAAGTTGCTCAATGAAAAGACGCTCGACAATGGCCATCACGTGATGCTTACCCACCAGGTGACCCACATTCCGGCCTTTGATGACCGCGATGTGGTCTTGCGCTCCGAGACCTGGAGCGAGAAGACCGACAAGGGCACGGTCTGGAAGTCCACCTTCAAGTCGGTCACCGGCGTTGGACCCGCCGAAGACCCGGACATGGTGCGGATGCCGGCCCTTGATGGGGCCTGGACGCTGACGCCGACCAAGAATGGGACCGCCACGCGCTTTGTGTACATCATGCATACCGAGATTGGCGGGAACTTGCCCGACTTCCTGGTCCAGTCGGGGCAGAACGACGCCTTGCTCGACATGATGATTCGGATTGGGAAGCGCTGCGATGAGCGTTTTGGCAGCCCGTAGACGAAGACCGGCGAGTCCGAGCGCGGTCGTTTGTCCTTGAACTTGCGCATCCAGGCCAGATAATACCACCCTGTAGACCATTGGTTTGGTTTGAGACCACGTGCGTGCGCCGACACCCCACCTCTAAGAGGGCTGGGGGAGCACGGCGAGCTTGCGGTTGTGTGTGCGTGGATTGCTGGACAAGAAGGATCCTATGCAGTGGCCCGTTTTCAGGCGCGCGGCGTGTGTTTGCGCGCTGTGGATGCTCCAAGCCTGCGCTGTGGGCGATGACCCCAGCGCTTTGAACCCTCAGATCGACGTTCCCGACGCAGCGGACGCGGCCGAAGACGCCGCCGATCCCGCTTTGGACGCCGACGTGGATCCATCTGATCCCGAAGATGCCCCAGATGTGCCCGAAGATGTCCCCGATGAGGGCGATGCGATTGAGGAATCCGACGCCGATGGGGTTTTGGATGCCGAAGAGGACGCTGAACCCGACGCCGAAGAGGACATGGGCTGCGCAGGGACGTGGTATCCAGACCGGGATGAGGACGGTTTTGGGGATTCTCAGGCCGAACCGCTCTGTGAACCCGTCGATGGGTACGTTCAAAACGGCGCGGACTGCAACGACGACGCCCCAAGGATCCATCTGAACGCTCCAGACGTGCCCGACGACGCCTTTGTGGACGAAAATTGCGACGGGATCGACGGCGATGTGGCCGATTTGGTCTTTGTGGCGACCGACGGTAACGACCAAAGCGGCGCAGGCACCCCCGAAAGCCCGCTGGCGACCCTCGAAGCCGCCCTTTTGTTGGCCGTACAACGCGGTTTGGGCGGCGTGGCCATCAGCGAAGGGGTCTACAGCGGCTCAATTGTGCTCCCCGAAGGCGTCTCGCTCTACGGAGGATACGATCGCGGCGCTGCCTGGCGTCGTGCCATGGGCCAAACCACCACCATTGAGGTCCCCTCGGTGTCCGAATCCCCCCATTTGGTCGGGATTCTGGCCGCCGAGATCGCCGAACCCACCCGCATCGAGCGGATCTCGCTCACGGTGGGGGACAACACCACCGTTGGCGGCTCCGTTTACGGGGTTTTGGCCCGCAACGCGCCCGGTTTGAGTCTCAAAGGGGTCACCATCGAGGTGGGAAGCGCCGGTCCTGGCATCAACGGCCGCGACGGCGAGTCTGGAGAAGCGGGCGGAGAAGGGGAAAGGGGCGGAAACTGCGGCGGTGAACCCGGCCAGGGAGGCTTCAGCGCCTGCAACGCCACCGGAGGGCGCGGCGGAAGCGGCTCGCCCGTGCGCCAAAACGGCCAAAACGGCGAACCCGAAGGCTGCGGCGGTGCTGGAGGCGCCCGAGGGGGCGGCGGTGCAGGTTCCGACGGCGCACCAGGGTGTCGCCAGGACGATGGCGCCGCCGGTCAGAACGCCTCGATGGCTTCAGAAGGGCGCTTTGGCCTGGATGGACTGTGGATCGCGGGGGCTGGAGGCGACGGATTGGTTGGCGGAGATGGCCGAGGGGGCGGCGGCGGTGGTGGCGGCGGCGGCGCCGCTGTAATTGGAGGCACCGGTGGGGCCGGCGGCGGCGGCGGAGGTGGCGGCTGCGGCGGCACGGGCGGCTCTGGAGGGCAGGGCGGCGGCGGATCCTTTGCCCTGGTCGCGGCTGGATCCACGGGAATGACCCTCGAACAGTGTGTTTTGCGTGCTGGACAAGGGGGTTCTGGCGGCGCTGCAGGGCGCGGCGGCCCTGGAGGGCAGGGCGGTGAAGGTGGCGGCGGTGGCAATGGCCGCGAAGCCTTCGCGTGCGGCGGCGTGGCGGGCCCAGGAGCAGGCGCGGCGGGTGGTCCCGGCAGCGCAGGCGGTCAGGGCGGTCACGGGCAGGGCGGCGACGGTGGTCCCTCTTACGGCGCCGTCTGCGTAGGCACCTCCCTCTTCACTGGCGGCAACGATCTTGAAGGCGGCCAGGGTGGCACAGCGGGCACAGGACCCGCCGCCCAGGGCTTGCCCGGGGCTGCCTCGGTGACCCTCGGCTGCGCCCAATGAAGCCTTTGCCATTCATTTGGATGTTTGTTACCCCGTCTGTGATCCGGTGATCCCATGGACCCCAAACGGGCTCACCGACACAGAGGAGAGACATTGTCTTGACCACCAAAAAATTGCAGGTCCAGGAGGCGCGCCTCCTGGCGGGGGGTTTGGGGGCGCGCAGCCCCCACCCCAAGCCGGCCCAAGCCGCCACGCCAAGAAAAAACGGGGGCATGAGGGGGCGGCGCCCCCATGGCCAAAAGGCCCACACGCTCGCATTTATGGGCGCCTTAACAGCCCTTTGCCTCCTGCCGTCGGTCTCCCAGGCCAATCCCTTTGAGGTCTTTGGCGCGGGCGCGCGCGGTGCGGCGATGGGTGGTGCTCTGACGGCGGAGTCGATGGACTTTGCGGCCTTGCACTACAACGTGGGTGCGATGGGCTTTGTGGAGCGTCCCACGGCCTCGGTGGGCTTCATGATGGGCGTCGATGACGCTCAAATCCGCCTCAAGGCTCGCCCCGACGGCTATGACCTGCCCAACCTGGGTCGAAACTCGGCGGCGATCCCCAGCGATTTCCGGTTGCGGACGCGTTCGGACACCGAGGGGTTGCTGGACACGTACGGCGTCTATATGGGCGGCGTGGCGAGCCTGGGTTTTGAGAACTTGCGGATCGGGGCGCTGATCTTCTTGCCAGTCAACCGCATTGGTTTGCAGCAGACGCACTTTCCCGACGAGCGCGAGCAGTATTTCAGCAACAAGCTCCATTTTGAGCTGCTCGGCGAGCGCTTGCAGCGCCAGATCATCATGGTGGGCGCGGCGTACAAGGTGGCGCCGTGGCTCTCGGTGGGGGCGGGGATTTCGTTTTTGCCGCAGTCGATCGGGGTCAACCAGGTCTATCTGGACAACCCCACGGACCAGAGCAACACCGACCTGGTCATCCAGAACGACCAGACGGGGCGGATCGCGCCGATGGTGGGGCTGAAGATGCTGGTCGGCGAGCGCCTGAAGGTGGGCTTGGCCTGGAGGGGGGAGCTTTTTTTCTCGCTCAAGGGCAGCAACGAGATCCAGATCCGGGGTTTTCAGGAGGTTGAGGGCGAGTTTCCGGTGGTGCAGGAGTTCCGCGTGGTTCAGAACTATACGCCGCATGAGTTGGCGTTGGGGGTGAGCTACAACGAGGACAACTACGTGGTGACGATCGACGTGGTGCGGGCCTTGTGGAGCCGTTATTTGAACCACCAGGGCGAGCGCGTGGAGGGGTTTGACGACACCTTCGGGTTTCGGTTGGGGACCGAGTACGAGTACTCCGACGCGGTCTTGTTGAGGGCTGGCTTTGGGTTCACGCCGACGCCGGTGCCGGACCAGAGTGGCCGGACCAACTACGTGGACAACGATCGCGCGCAGTTTTCATTGGGCGCTGGTCACCCGCTGCGGCTCTTTGGGAGCAACGTGGAGTTTTCCTGGTACATGCAGTTTCAGTACTTGCTGCCCAGGGACACGGACAAGGACGTGGCGGACGTCTTTGCGGGCTGCGCGCCGGGCGTGCAGACGCTCTGTGATGAGCTGCCGGACGACGAGCCCGACCCGATCACCGGTGAGTTGGTGCCGGAGCACGCGGGTTTGCAGACGGGCAACCCAGGTTTTCCGGGGTTTCAGTCTTTTGGGGTGATTTTGTCGGTGGGCGCGGATCTGCGTTGGAAGTTTTGAGGGCATCTCGGGAGGGCAAAGGCATGAAAGCGCACGTATTGTGTGCGGTGTGTGTGTCTGCGGCGTTGGCCGCCGGGGCGTGCAAACCGGAGTTGACCGAGGGCGGCTTTGTCGATCAGGAGATCGACGCGGGCGTGGAGCAGAGCCAGGACGCGGGGCGCGTGGAGGCGGATTTTACGGACATGACCGGGACGTGGGCGTTGGTGGCCGATTTTTCGACCTGCGTGACGCTCTTTAAGACCGAAGAGGTCCGCAACCGGACGGTCAGCAAGGTCACCATCACGCAGGAGCGTTTGTCGCTGACCGAGATCCACGAGGACTGCGAGAGCGGCAACACGCCGGTGGCCAACCTTGAGGCGCAGGTGCCGTTGACGACGGTGCAGACGGCCAATCCGATGGAGGTCAGCAGCGTCCTCTTTGGGACCGAGGTGGGCAGCACCTACCGCAGCCAGCTCAAGGTGCGCACCTGGGGGATCGACATGGACGATCCCATTGGGGATTCCTTCCCCAGGGCGGCGGACTTGCCCGACGAGCGCATTTTTGACGCCGACGAGGACGGCAACCCGGGCGTGACCTTGATCATTGGCGACGATTTTTGCCGCGTCTTCATTGTGCAGCGGGCCTTGGAGTCGATCAGCGGCACCTTGATGGACGACGGCTCGATCCAGGGCGGCGGTTCATTGGCCACGGTGCAGACGTTCCTGGGGGCGACCAACGATTTCTGCTCCAGCGAGTATGACATCGTGGGCAACGACACCTTCAGCGCCTTTCGGATGGTGCGCGTGGACGAGCGCGGGCTGGATTTTGATGAGGATGGGGACGGGGAGGTCTCGTGCGACGAGATTCTGGCCCGTCGCGAGTCGATCCTGGTCTATGAGTCGCCCGATGAGTCTCGGTGCGACGATCCCTGAGACAGGATCTTGTGCGCGCGTTGAGCGCGCATTGAGCGCACGGGTAGAAAGAGGCCGTCCAGAGAAGCTGGGTGGCCTTTTATTTTTTGCGGCGGCCGCGGCGCTTCCAGTTGTCGATGTTGCGCTGGCGGCCACGGGCCACGCCCAGGGAGTCTTCGGGGACGTCGCTGGTGAGGGTGGAGCCAGCGGCGACGTAGGCGCCCTTGCCAAGGCGAATGGGGGCGACCAGGGCGGTGTTGGAGCCCACAAAGACGTTGTCGTCGATGGTGGTGGGGTATTTGCCGTCGCCGTCGTAGTTGCAGGTGATGGTGCCCGCGCCGATGTTGCAGTGGTCCCCGATGGTGGCGTCCCCAATGTAGGACAGGTGGCTGGCCTTGGTGTTGTTGCCCAGCGTGGACTTCTTGATCTCCACAAAGTTGCCCACGCGCGCGTTGGGTCCGATGTCGGACTCGGGGCGCAGGTGCGAGAACGGCCCAACAGCGGCGTTGGTGCGCACGGTGGACTGGGTGACGTGGCTGTAGGGCAGGATGGTGGCCCCGGCCTCGACGACGGAGTCGCGGATGACGGCGCCCTGAAGAATGTTGGCGCCGGCGTGGATGTGGCTCTTGCCGGTGATGCGCACGCAGGGCTCAAAGAAGGCGCCGGGCTCGACCACGACATCAGCGTCGATGTACGTGGTGTCGGGGTCAATCATGGTGATGCCCGAGAGCATCAGGGCGTGGTTGAAGCGCTGCCTGGCGTAGCGCTCGGCGCTGGCCAGTTGGACGCGGGTGTTGATGCCCTGGACCTCGTTGGGGTCCTGGATGATGTATCCGGTGGCGCCGCTGACGTCTCGGGCCAGCTTGATGAGGTCGGGCAGGTAGAACTCGGCTTGATCGTTGTTGGAGCCGATCTTGTCGAGGTTGTTCCACAAAAAGGCGTTGTCCACCAGGTAGAAGCCCGCGTTGATCTCGCGGATCTGGCGCTGGGCCTCGTTGGCGTCGCGGTGTTCGACGTTGAAGAGGGGCTGGCCGTCTTCATCGCGCACGATGCGCCCATAGCCAGTCGGGTCCTCGACGATGGTCGAGATGAAAGCCATGGGGTGGCCCGAGGCCAGCGCGGTGTCGATGAAGTCCCGCAGCGAGTCGGCCGAGAGGTTGGGGACGTCGCCGCTGAGGATGAGCGTCCAGCCGCCGCGGCCTTCAAGGGCGCTGCGGGCCTGCGCGACCGCGTGCGCGGTGCCAAGCTGCTCTTCCTGGACGGCGTACTTGAGCGCGTCACCGCCGTCGGTGCCGCCAAGATAGTCTTTGACCATCTCGCGGGCGTGTCCAACGACGACCACAATCTCTTCGGCGCCCGCGTCCCGCGCGCCGCGCACGACGTGTCCGATCATGGGCACGCCCAGGACCTTGTGAAGGACCTTGGGGAGCGGCGATTTCATCCGCGTTCCCTGACCAGCGGCCAGGATCACGGCGTTGAGTTCAACTGTCACAGCGAGACCTCCTGAAGAACATCCAAAAACTCGCCACAGAGATACCCCACTACGTTATCTTTTTGAAGTGCCACGGGTTTGGGGCGGCCCTAACGGCGCCAGGAACCACGGAACTCGCTTGCGGTAGCGCTGCTACAGCTGCGCTCGTCCCGAGGCCC
>CAKZKQ010000267.1 GCA_937123825.1 uncultured Pseudomonadota bacterium | reverse complement strand
TCCTCGAAATGGCGCAGCAGCACCTCGGTGTCGGCCACGTCGAAGTTCCAGCGCGAGTATTCCTGCTCGGTCTGGCGGAACACGTCGCCGTATTTCAGCGCGATCGGCGCGTCCGGGTCGTTGAACGGCATGTCCATAACGTGGTCCACGCCGAGGACGTACATCGCCAGCCGTTCGAGGCCATAGGTCAGCTCGCCCGAGACCGGGTGGCAGTCGTGTCCGCCGACCTGCTGGAAATAGGTGAACTGCGACACTTCCATGCCGTCGCACCAGACTTCCCAGCCGAGGCCCCAGGCGCCCAGCGTCGGGCTTTCCCAGTCGTCCTCGACGAAGCGGATGTCGTGGTGCGTGAAGTCGATGCCGATGGCCCGGAGCGAGCCGAGATACAGCTCCTGCAGGTCGGGCGGGCTCGGTTTGATCAGCACCTGGTACTGGTAATAGTGCTGCAGCCGGTTCGGGTTCTCGCCGTAGCGCCCGTCCGTCGGCCGCCGCGACGGCTGCACATAGGCCGCGGCCCAGGGCCGGGTGCCGAGCGAGCGCAGCGTGGTGCCCGGGTGAAAGGTCCCCGCACCCACTTCCATGTCGTAGGGCTGCAGGATCGCGCAGCCCTTGCCCGACCAGTAGGTCTGAAGGCGCAGGATGATCTCCTGAAACGAACGCGGCGTGTCCATGGCGGGTTCCCGGTCTTGAAGGCGCGTTCTCTCTAGGCAACAGCCAAGGGGGGGTCAATCGGCCCTCACCGGATATTGGGGTGCATCGCTGCTGCAATTCGATATGGTCCGGTGCCACAGGCTCGAAACGGATTCGGATACAGTATGAGACGCATAGTTCTGGCAGGTCTTGCCGCCCTCTTCCCGCTGCTTACGGCGCTGGCCGCCGCCGCACAGGACGCGGTGTTCGTGCAGATCGAGTCGCATCCGACTCTGGGCGAGACCGAGACCGCCGCGCGCGGCTACGCGCAGGCCATCGACAACATCAACGCCTTCCGCGCCAACACCGGCTGGTATGCCGTGGCGGCCGGCCCTTACGCGCCGCAGGACGCGGCCCAGGTGCTGGCCCGCCTGCAGGGCCAGGGCCTCGTGCCGCGGGACGCCTTCATCACCGACGGCGGCATCTACGTCGAGCAGATCTACCCGGTCGGGGCCTCGGTGCTTGCCGCGCCCGCCCCCGTCGCCCCGGTGGTCGAGGCCCCGGCGCCGCAGCCGGTGGTCCCGGTGCAGTCCACCCTGCCCGACGAGACCCCGCAGCAGGCCCGGCAGAGCGAAGCCGCCCTCGACCGCGAGGGCCGCGAGGCGCTGCAGGTCGCGCTGCAGTGGTTCGGGTTCTACCGCTCGGGCATCGACGGGGCCTTCGGACCCGGCACCCGCAACGCCATGGCCCAGTGGCAGAGCGCCAACGGCTACGAGGCGACCGGCATCCTGACCACCGCCCAGCGTGCGGCCCTTTTGCAGGGCTACCGCCACCAGCTGGCGTCGCTCGGCCTTGAAGAGGTGACCGACGAGGCGGCCGGCATCCGCATGCAACTGCCGATGGCCCGGGTCGCCTTTGCCCGCTACGAGCCGCCCTTCGTCCACTACGACAACACCGACGGCGGCACGACGCGCGTCCTGCTGATCAGCCAGGAAGGCACCCGCGCCACCCTGCACGGCCTCTACGACATCATGCAGACGCTGGAGATCGTTCCCCTGACAGGGGATCGCCGGAAGAACGCCAACGACTTCGTGCTGACCGGCCAGAACGACCGCCTGCACTCCTACACCTACGCCGCGCTGCAGGATGGCATGGTGAAGGGCTTCACCGTGACCTGGGCCCCCGAGGAGGACGACCTCTTCGCCAAGATCGTGCCGATCATGCGCGAGAGCTTCCGCCCGGTGGGCGACAGCGCGCTCGACGACACGCTCGGCCAGGCCTCGGCGACGCAGAGTCTCGACCTGCTCTCCGGCCTCGAGATCCGGCGTCCCGAGAAGGCGCGCAGCGGCTTCTACCTCGATCCGCGCGGCCATGTGCTGACCGTCGCCGAGGGCGTCGAGGGCTGCGGCCGCATCACCATCACCGGCGACATCGACGCCAGCGTGGCGGCGGTGGACGCGGCGACGGGCCTCGCGGTGCTGACGCCCGCCAGCGCCCTTGCCCCGGCGACCAGCGCCACCTTCCTCGACGGTGTGCCGCGCCTGCGCGGGGACGTGGCCGTGGCGGGCTTCCCCTTCGAGGGCGCCCTGGGCACGCCGACGGTCAACTTCGGCACGCTGGAGGACCTGCGCGGCCTCGGCGGGGAAACCGACCTGGTGCGCCTTGGCCTGAAAGCCGAGCGCGGCGAGGCCGGCGGTGCCGTGCTCGACAGCTCGGGCCTGGTGCTGGGCGTGTTGCTGCCCGGCGCGGACACCACCCGCGCCCTGCCCGCGGACGTGGCCTTCGCCCGTCCGGCGGCGGCCCTTGACGGGCTCTTCGCGGCGGCCGGCGTGACCCCGGCCCGCGCCGCCCCCGAGACCGGACTGCCGCCCGAGGACCTGACCGACCGCGCCCGGGCGATGGCCGTTCTGGTGAACTGCTGGAACTGACCGGCCGCGGGCCAAGACATCGGCGGGGCAGATCCGGGACCGGGTCTGCCCCGTTTTCATTCCGGAGGGCGCCATGCCCGAGATGACCCGCGACCCCGACACGTTCTTTGCGCAGGGCTGCGGCCGCTGCGACCGGTTCGGGACGCCCGACTGCTCGGCCGCGCGCTGGTCCGAGGGGCTGGCGGCGCTGCGGGCGCTCTGCCTTGGCGCGGGCCTCGACGAGACGGCGAAATGGGGCCACCCGTGCTACACCCACGCCGGGCGCAACGTCGCCCTGATCGGGGCGTTCCGCGACGACTTCCGCCTGTCGCTGTTCAACGCCGCCCTGCTGGCGGACCCGGACGGGCTGCTGACCCGCGCCGGGCCGAACAGCCGCACGGCGGACATGATCCGGTTCACCGAGGCGCGGCAGGTTACGGAAAAGGCCGGGGGCCATCGGCGCGTTGCTGGACGAGGGCCGCGCCAATGCCGCCGCCGGACGGGTCGCGCCGAAGCCGACCGACGCGCCGGACCTGCCCGAGGCGCTGACCGATGCGCTCGACGCCGACCCGGAGCTGGCCGGTGCCTTTGCCGCCCTCACCCCGGGCCGCCAGCGCAGCTATGGCATCGCGCTGTCCTCGGCGAAGACCCGCGCCACGCAGGAGGCCCGCATTACCCGGTTCCGCGACCGTATCCTCGCGGGCAAGGGCGCGACCGAGCGCTGAGGGCTCAGCCCCGCCAGAAGCGCGGCAGGAACAGCACCAGCACGACGAGCAGTTCCAGCCGCCCGACCAGCATCCCGGCGCTGAGCAGCCATTTCGCCGTGTCGTTCAGGGTCGAGAAGTTGCCCGACGGCCCGATCGTGTCGCCGAGGCCCGGCCCGATGTTGGCCAGCGCCGTCGCCGCCCCCGAAAGCGCCGTCACCGGGTCGAGGCCGGTCAGCCCGAGCAGGATCGTCAGGATGCCCAGCGAGACGGTGAAGACGTCCGGGCGGTGTTGTTCGAGCAAAAATGCGCCATGACCGTCTGCCAGGGCGTCGTCATATTGGTCAAAGGCTTCCTGGCGCTCCTGGATGTGTCCCTGGACGGTGCGCGGGCCGATGGTGGCCTCAAAGGCGGTGATGGCGGCCTCGGGCGGGAGGGGGAAGGCGTAGACGGCCTCGATGGGTTCTGGGTGGGTGTTGTGAAAGGATTGGGTCAGGGTGACGCGGGCGCAGGGGCCGGTGATCCAGGCCTGGACGCGGGTGCGGCGCAGCGGGATGGCGCCGCGCGAGGTCAGCAGTCCGCTGCGGGGCGCGCTGGGGGCGCGCGTGGGGCTTTGTGTGGCGAGCCTCATGGCATCCGTCGTCGGTTGTTGCGGGTTTGGTTGGCGGTGTTTTGCCAGGTCCGGGCGATGCGAAAGCCCAGGGTGCGGTTGCGGGTCTGGGGTTCGGCGGCGTGACGGCGAGCGGCGCGGCAGTCCCGGGCCAGACTGTGCCAGGCGCCGCCGCGGTGGATCCGCCGTGTGTCGGTGCCGGTGTGGACGATGGGATCCCGGGTGGGTTCAAGGGGGTAGGGGGCGTAGAGGTCCCAGACCCACTCGCTGATGTTGCCGAGCATGTCGTAGAGATCGAGTCCGTTGGGTTCGACGGTGCCGACCGGGCGCGTGCGCCCCCCCGAGGTCGAGCGGAACCAGGCCACGCTGGCCAGGGCTTCGTCGTCGATGGGGTCGGTGCAGGGGCCGCTGAAGAAGGCGGTGTGTGTCCCGGCGCGGGCGGCGCACTCCCACTCAGCCTCGGTCGGCAGGCGCCAGCCGTCGCAGTCCATGCCTCTAAAGATGACTTGTTGGCAGGTCATGCCCCGGCCAGGTTTGCCGCTTGTTCCGCGCAGAATGTAGCACTCCTCAAGTTGGTGGCGTCTGGACAGCGCGTTGCAGAAGGCCAGGGCCTCGTACCAGTTGATGTTTTCGACCGGCAGCGTGTCGCCGTCGTGGAACGAGGGGTTGTCTCCAAAGAGATCCTGCCACTGCGCCTGGGTCACCGGGACCTTTTGCACCACACACGCCCGCGTCAAGGTCACTGGGTGTGAGATTTCGTCCGCCACCCGGCCGCGCTCTTCGCGGCCAGAGCCCATGACAAAGGTGCATGGTCTTAGCAGCGCCGTGCCGTCGGGGGGCTGCGGCGCGGGCGGTTGCCAGACGAGGTTGATGGGGGTGTGCGGCTTTGCAGGGGCGGTGTGGTCGGTGGCCAGCGCCATGGCGGCGGCCAGCGAGGGCAGGTCGAGGGTTTCGAGGTCGTCGAGCAAGGCCCAGGCGTTGGGGTGGCGGTCTTCGGGGTGGCGCTGGAGGGCTTTGTCGATGATGGGCCCCAGTGGGCTGCCGGTGAGCGTGGCGGGGACGTGCAGGCGGTGGTTGACGTGGGCGGCCACGGCGCCCCACCAGGTGTCGGCGGGGACGACGGGGGCGCCGGTGAGTGCTTCGACGATGATCAGACCCATTTGGTAGACGTCGATGGCCGGTGAGACGAGTTGGTGTTCGATGTACTCGGGGGCCATGTAGCGGGCGGTGCCGATGGTCTGGTCAGAGGCAGTGATGCTGGCGTCTTTGTGCCTGGCGATGCCGAAGTCGACGACCTTGATGGATTCTCGGCGCGTGTGGGGGTGGGTGATGAAGAGGTTGGAGGGCTTGAGGTCCTTGTGGACGATGCCCTGCCGGTGCGCTTGCCCCAGCGCGTCCACGGCGGTGATGAGCAGGTTCAGCGCGCGTTTGATGTTCAAGGGGCCGCGCTGGCTCAGTTCGCTGGCCAGATCGTGGCCCTGCAGGCGCTCCATAACAATGTAGGGGCGGTTGTCCTGGGTGAGGCCGTAGTCGTGGATGGAGATGATGTTGGGGTGATCGATCTGGGCGGCGGTGCGGGCCTCTTGCAGAAAGCGGTGTTGGGCCTGTGGGTTGTCGTTGTTGTGAAGGAGTTTGATGGCCACGGGTGCATCAATGGCCAGGTGGATGGCGTCGTAAACGGCTCCAAAACCCCCTTCGCCAAGCAGGCCAGTGATTTTGTAGCGGTCATTGATGGTGGGCAGCGGTTTGGTCATGACGGTGTGTTGCGGTGGTGTGTCACATGGCGCAATGGGTTCGTGCAAGAGGATATCCCGGTGCCACGGCGTTGTCATGATCTGTGTGTGGGTGCAGCGCGCAAGCCATGGTTTTTGAGCCCACCTGTGTCCCGATTTGTTTTTGTAGGACACTTTTTGTGGGCTTTTATTGGCGGTTTTGACTGAATTGGTGTTTTGATCTGAGCGTTGTTCGCAGTATTTGAGCTTTGTTTTTGTCGGCGGCGTCAGCCAGGGGTTGCGCGGTGGATAAGAGTCATTAAACACTTGTGCAGTTGTTTGGTTCATGTTAAGTGAATGGCACTTGCTGAAGCTTGACGCAATGGGCGTGTTCTGGTTCAAGGGTACGTCGCTGCAAAAGCAATTTGCTTGGTCAACCATACACGTCGGGTATCCCCTTACCTGACGTGCGCAAAGGAGCTATTAGAGATGCAACACGAGGTGGTTCACGGCCCGTCGCATGCGATGATGCGGGTGAAGCTCGAACCCGGCGAGAAGTTGATCGCCGAGGCGGGCTCGATGGTGACGTACTCGGACGGCATGAAGATGGAAGCGAAGATGAACGCCGGTCCCAAAGCGGGCTGTCTGGGCATCATCGTGGCGATCTTTGTGGCGTTCGTGCGCAAGATCATTGGCGGAGATTCGTTCTTTGTCAGTCACTTTACGCCGCCGGCGGGAGGCGGTGAGGTGACGATCGCGCCGTCGCTCAACGGTTCTATCGAGCACCGCAGCCTTGGCGCGGGTGAGAAGATCATGTTGACGGCTGGCTCGTACCTGGCCTCGACCCCGGGTGTGAACCTGGAGATGAAGTGGGGCGGTTGCAGCGGCATCCTGGCCAAAGAGGGTGCGTTCTTCGTGGAGGCTTCGGGTCCTGGCGATCTGTGGTTCAACTCCTACGGCGGCATTCACCCGGTGCAGGTCAACGGCTCCTACGTCGTGGACAACGGTCACATCGTGGCGTTCGACTCTGGCTTGACCTACACGATCAAGCGCGCGGGCAAGGGGCTGAAGGCTCTGGTCGCGTCGGGCGAAGGGTTTGTGTGCGAGTTCCAGGGACAGGGCACGGTCTACATTCAGTCCCGCAACGTGGGCGCGCTGGTCGAATGGCTGGCGAAGGTCTCCTGAGCCGAGGTGAGGTGAAACCATGGAAATCAATATTCTTCATCAGCCCGGCGCGGCCATTGCGCAGTGTCTGATTCAGCCCGGTGAGTCGCCTCTGCGCGCGGAGTCCGGTGCGATGGTGGGCATGAGCCCCAACGTGAACATGGAGACGAAGTCCGGCGGCCTGCTCAAAGGCATGAAGTCGATGCTGGGCGGCGAGTCGTTCTTCATGAACAAGTTCACCACCGGCGCGGGCACCGGCGAGGTGCTCCTGGGCGCTCCGCTGCCCGGTGACCTGGCGGTGCTTGAGTGCGGCGGCGGCAGCGACTGGTGCATCGCCAAGGGCGCCTTTGTGGGCTGTGACGACACGGTCAACGTCGAAACCAAGTTTGGTGGCCTCAAGGCGATCTTCTCGGGCACGGGTCTGGCCCACCTGGCGGCCAGCGGTCAGGGCAAGATCATCATCAGCTCCTTTGGAGCTTTTGAGCGCGTCCCGGTCAATGGCAAGTTCGTGGTCGACAACGGCCACATCGTTGCCTGGAGCTCGGGGCTGACCTACAAGGTCGCCAAAGCCGGCGGCGGTTGGGTGGCCTCGATCCTTTCGGGTGAGGGTCTGGTGTGCACCTTCCAGGGTCAGGGTGAGGTTTACATCCAGACGCGCAACGCCATCGATTTTGCCACCTTCATCGGCTCGAAGATGCCGCCTGTCTAACACTGGAGTAGAGTAGAGATGCAACACCAAATCCTTCAGCGGCCTGACATGAGCATGATCGAGGTGGTCTTCGATCAGGCCGGCGAACAGTTCATCACCGAGGCTGGCGCCATGGTGGGCCGCGACACTGCGGTCAACATGGAGACGTCGATGCGCGGCGGCATGGGTGCGGCGCTCAAGCGCAAGCTCCTGGGCGGCGAGTCGCTCTTCCAGAACACCTTCACGGCCAGCGCCGCCGGTGAACGCCTCCAGGTTGCGCCGCCCACCGAGGGCGACGTCATGCACGTGGGCCTCAACCCCGGCAGCGGTGCGATCTTC
Organism: uncultured Pseudomonadota bacterium; assembly: GCA_937123825.1. Taxonomy (GTDB): domain Bacteria; phylum Myxococcota_A; class Bradymonadia; order Bradymonadales; genus CAKZKQ01. The sequence goes on along the minus strand of CAKZKQ010000267.1, from coordinate 7,728 downwards.
ATCCAGTCCTCTGGTTACCTGGCCTCGACCCCCGGGGTCGAGTTGGACACCAAGTGGGGCGGCGCCAAGGGCTTCTTCTCTGGCGCTGGGATGTTTCTGGTCAAGGCCTCCGGTCAGGGCGACCTCTTCATCTCGTCCTTCGGCGCCATCCACGCCGTGGAGATCGGCAAGCCTGGGACCCCCGGTGAGAACGGCTACACCGTCGACACCGGCCACATCCTGGCGTTCACCGAGGGCGTCGACTACAAAGTCGACAAGGTCGGTGGCCTCAAAAGCCTGCTCGCCTCAGGCGAGGGCCTGGTCGCCAAGTTCCACGGCCAGGGCACGGTCTACCTGATGACCCGTAACCCGGGTGCGTTGGGCGCCTTCATCTACCCGTTCCGTCCGACGAAGTCGAACTGATTGGGTGCACTGGCGCGCTCCTACGGGCGCGTCGGTTGCAGGCCAAAATTGCGGGTCCGAATTGCGGACCCGAATTGTGGGCCAAAAACAAGCAAAGGCCGCTTTTCCCTATGAGGAGAGCGGCCTTTGCTTGTTTTTGGTGGTCTGCGGTTCAGACCAAAGCTCAGCATAAAGGTTTGCTTTGGTATCAGTCCTGAAGGTCGCGGTTGCCGGGGCTGTCGGCGCGCAGGCCGTTTTCCAGCATGCGGGTGGCGGCCAGCGACATGCGCTCGATGAAGGCCTCGTCGTGGCGCAGAAACTGGCGGTCGATCAGCAGCGACGAGAGCCCGTGAACCATCGACCAGGCCAGCAGGGCGTCTTCAAGAGGTTCGCCGGGGCGGATGATGCCGTCGTTGTGACAGGCCTGGAGGCCGGTGATGAGCACGTCGATGCAGGCCACCGAGGCCTCTTCCAGCCCCGCGTGCTTGCTGCGGTCCGAGATGTAGGGCCCAAACATGACCTTGAAGCGCGCAGGCTGCCCGGTGGCAAAGCGCACGTAGGCGAGCCCCACGGCGCGCAGCTGCTCGGCGGGGTTGCCGGGGATGCTCTGCTGGGCGTCGTACATCGCCTGGCGAAGCTCTTCGAGGCCTTCCTGGGCCACGGCGGCCAGCAGCGCCTCTTTGTCGGCGAAGTGGCGGTAGGGGGCCGCGTGGCTGACCCCGGTGCGCCGTCCCACAGAGCGCAGCGTCAGGGCCTCGATGCCTTCTTCGGCGATGATCTGCAATGACGCCTTGACGAGGGCCTGGCGCAGGTTCCCGTGGTGGTACTTGCCTTTCTTCTTTAAGGTATCATCACTCATGTCATCTTGCCTGTCTTAGAGCCCTGTGTCAGCGGTCGAAGGCTTTGGAAACGGCGTTCGCATGCCTCGTCCACGTGATGACACCCCCCGGAACCACCACATAATGTCATGTGCCATACCACAATCGCCCAATGACAGCCAATGGGTTGCCACTATGGCGAGCGTTGGATGATACTGCGCGCAGGTTTCGAATCCGAATTGTGCAGATGTGGCAATCAAAGGGGAGGTCTCAATGACCCAGCAACAGACTCAGATTCGCTTGGCGCAGCGCCCCGACGGGCTGCCCGATGACTCCACGTGGACGATTTCCCAGGGCCCGGTGCCTTCGATTGAAGAAGGGCAGGTGTTGGTCAAGGTGCTCTATCTTTCGGTGGATCCCGCCATGCGGACCTGGCTCTATCCGGGGCGCTCCTACATTGCGCCCGTGGAAGTGGGCGACGTGATGCGCGCAGGCGGCGTGGGCAAGGTGGTGTCGTCCAACAACCCCCGTTTTGCCGAGGGCGACCACGTCGTGGGCATGATGGGCTGGCAGCAGTACATGGCCATGGATGGGCGCGGCCTGCAAAAGATCGACCCGAAGGTGGCGCCGCTGAGCTGGTTCCTGGGTGTGCTGGGGATCACGGGTTTGACGGCCTACTTTGGCCTCCTGGATGTCGGCGAGCCCAAAGAGGGCCAGACGGTGTTGGTCTCGGGCGCTGCGGGGGCCGTGGGGTCCATTGTGGGGCAGATCGCCAAAATCAAAGGCTGCCGTGCGGTGGGCGTGGCCGGGGGACCGGTCAAATGCCAGCGCTTGACGGAGTTCTTTGGGTACGACGCGGCCATCGATTACAAGGGGGGCGACGTGCGCACCCAGCTTAAGGCCGCCTGCCCAGACCGGGTCGATGTCTATTTTGACAATGTCGGCGGTCCGCTGCTGGACACAGTCCTGTTGCGGATCAATCAGCGGGCGCGGATCGTCATCTGCGGGGCCATCTCGCAGTACAACGACATGCGCTCCATGTCGGGGCCAAACAATTATATGCAGTTGCTCATCAACCGCGCCCGCATGGAAGGGTTTGTGGTCTTTGACTACGCCCAGCGCTACGGCGAGGCGATCGCGCAGATGGCCGGCTGGATCCAGGGTGGCCAGCTTAAGCACCGCGAGCACATCGTGGAGGGCATCGAGAACTGCCCCGAGGCGCTGCGGATGCTCTTTGCCGGCGCCAACCAGGGCAAGCTCATCGTGCAGGTGGGCTGATCCTGCCGGTCTTGCTTCGGGCAGGTCCGAAGCATCCTTTCCCATCTTACTTGGCGGCCCCAAAGGGCCGCCTTCGCTGCTTTTGGGGTCTGATTTGGGGCGTTTGGGCGCGTTGAGGCCCTCGTTCAGTTTTGCGCGTTGCGCCGTTGTCATTCAAAACGCGCGGCGGTGTCGGGTTGGAGGTAGCCGCGCTCAACGGCGGTGTTGGCCGCGGCGGCGCGAGCCTGGTTGTTCTGTCCGAGGATTTGGAGTCGGGTGGCGATGTCGCGCAGGTCGTCTTCGCCCAGGATGCCCTCTTCAAAGAGGTCGAGGGCCAGCGGCCAGGCGCCGGTGTGGTAGCGGCTCAGACCGTCCAGGTCGAAGTCTTCGACGGGGAAGGGCGAGTGGCTGCGGCCGGTTTCGTTGATGTAGATGGCCACGACGGGGGCGGTGTCGGCGACGAGCGCTTCGACCTGGGGGGCGACGGCTTCGATGCGGTCGAGCCAGAAGGGCACGACGCCCAGGCCGCGCAGCTCACCGAGCAGGCCGGGGGTGTCGAGCTGGCCCGAGGTGAAGCGGTGGTAGATGGCGTAGATGACGTGGTCGGCCTCTGAGTCATCGCCCATGAGGATCTCGCGGGTGTTTGGCGGCAGCTCAAGGCGCAGGCGAAGCAGGGCGTCGAGTTTGTAGCCGATTTGCTCTTCGAGGTCCTCGACGATTTCCTGGGGTTCGAACTCGGTGATGTTGTTGACGACGATGTCCTTGAAGGGTTTGAGCACGAGGCCATCGTGTTGGACCCCGTCGAGGGCCATTTTGCCTTCGAGGATGCGCTTGAAGAAGCGCGGGCTGCCGCTGAGGAAGGTCAGCGGGCGGTCGTCGTCGCCGCGCAGGTTTTGGTAGACGGTCTCCATGGCGGCCAGCGCCACGCGGTCGTCAGACTTCTGGATCATCAACTCAAGGATGCCCGAGCTGGATTGGAAGTCGGTGTCCAGGTAGGTCAGGTCGACGTCGGAGCGGATGACGATCTGGGTGTCGTCGGTGGCCAAAAGACGGGCACGGGTGGTGCCCGCGACGCGGCCGTTGTGTTGGACTTCGAGGGTGTATTGGCCCGGGGTCAGGCCCAGCGCTGCGGTGTCGATGAGGGCGTCGAAGTAGCCCTCTGGACCCGAGGTCAGCGGCCCCAGATCGGTGCGTTCCCCGGTGTCCTCTTGAATGAGGGTCAGGTCAACGGCGGTGTTTTTAAGCTCGTCCTGGGACAGCTGTGCCAGCGGGGTGGTGTCGAGGGGGTCTTCATTGACGGTTTCGAGCACGAGGCGCCCCTTGACGGGGACGGCGTCGGTGGTGCCCAGCGAAGGGCTCATGTCGGCAAAGGCGCGTTTGTCTTCATCGTCAAAGATGTCATCGATGATGTCTTCGGCCAGGTCCTGCCCGGTGTCACCGCCGCAGGCCGTGGTCAGCAGGAGCAAAGAGGCGCCGAGCGCCGCCATCATCCAGAATCTATTGTGCTTGAGCATAGGCCTCATGGTTGGGGTGGTCTGCAGCCGGTCCACGGTGTGGAGGTCCGGCTGAGGTTTGGCCGCAGAACCCTTTTGCGGCGCGCGCAGGCGGTGTGTCGCAGCGCGCTGGCCGTGTGGCTGAAGGCAAGTGTGGTGATGCAATGGGTGACTGGCAAGTCATTTTCTGCGCGCGGTTGCATTTTTGACGGCCTTGATGAAGCGTTTCTTTGGTCTTCGAGGTCGTGATAAAGGGGGTGCGTCGCATTTGCAGCTTTCTAGACCGAGCACCGACTAAAACGAGCCAGCGCTGACGGCTCTCACAGTCGATCTCTTCGTCGTCGATGCTCGACGAACCCCCAGTTCGTCTGCGCTCTCCTCCTCGACCTCAACTGCGATTTCTCGCCCTCGCAAGGCTCGTTTTAATCGGTACTCGGTCTGGTTGTCTTTGGGCGCCAGGCCGTGCAAAACTGCGTGCTGCCTGCGGACAAATGCGATGAAGATGATACAGAAATGCAGACGCCCGACTGACTTTGTGACGGCCCTAACGGCGTCAGCAACCACGGGACTTACTTGCGGTAGCTGCGCTACAGCTTCGCTCGTCCCGAGGCTGCTGCCATCCGTTATTGCTCGCCACAAAGCAAGCCTTTCATCTGCATTTTGGTATAAGGGGTTTTGATGAGCGAAGACGAAGAATTCGAGTGTTTCAAGCCGTCTCTTTTTGAGTTCTTGGAGGAGCTTAAGGAGAACAACGACCGGGACTGGTTTGCGCAGAACAAGGGCCGTTATGAGTCTTTGGTGCGGGAGCCTGCGCTGGCGTTTGTACGCGCGATTCGGCCAATGCTCTGGTCGATCAGCCCCCACTTCAGGGCCGAAGACCGCAAGCAGGGCGGCGCCTTGATGCGGGTGTACCGGGACGTGCGATTTTCCAAGGACAAGTCGCCTTACAAGACCAATGTGGGCATCCACTTTCGCCACAAGGCGGGCAAGGACGCACACGCTCCGGGGTTTTACTTTCACATGGAGTCGGGCAGCGTCTTTGTGGGGGCTGGGTCCTGGGCGCCGCCGTCCGATGCGCTGCGCTCCATCCGGGAGCACATCGAGGCCGAGCCCGAGGCCTGGAAGGGGGTCATTGGGGCCAAGGCGTTTGCGCAGACCTTTGAGCTTGGCGGCGAGTCGCTTAAGCGGCCGCCGCGCGGGTTTGATAAGGATCACCCGCTGATTGAAGACATCAAGCGCAAGTCCTTCATCGCCACGCTCAACCTGACCCAGCGCAGCGTCCTGGAGCCCGGCTTGCCCGAGCGCGTGGCAGAGTACTTTGAGGGGGCGTCGGGGTTGGTGGGCTTCATTTGTGAGGCGCTCGACGTGGAGTTTTGATTCCACACCACGGCCGCATCCAATGCCGGAGGTTTTGCGCGGGCCCCGTCACCGTCGCCGCCCCCATCGCACATCCATCATCCATGGCTTGTCCCGTCGTTGCGATCCATCGGCGACGGGTCCAGGCCGCTCCAAAGCGAGCCTTTTGTCTGCAATTTGGTGTTGTTATTGGGGGCCGAGGTTGTTTTTGGCGACAAAGGCCTTCATGCCCTTGGCGGCTTGTTTGCGGATGGCGTTTTGCACCGGCGGCGCCCAGCCCAGCGCCTTGCCCTTGAAGCCCAGCGCCATGCCCGCCCAGCGCCACAGGTCAAAGGTGTCCTTGTGGGTGTGGATGAGGCCGTCCTTGAAGGTGAACTGGGCGTCGATGACGTTGTGCACCTTGTTGCCGGTGACGCTGAAGGTGTAGTGGGCCTCCCAGTGGGCCTTTCCCGAGGCGTCGTTTGCGTCGATCCCCGAAAACTCCAGCGTCAGGTCTTTGCCGCGCACGCAGAGCATGTGCCACATGGCGCTGACCTGCCAGCCCTGCAGTGAGGGGAAGACCGGGTCGCTGAAAGAGACCTCAGGGTGGTAGCAGGCCTTCATGCCTTCGTGGTCGCGTTTCTGGAAGGCGCTGTAAAAGCGGGTCAGCAGCTCGGCGTTGGGGTGCATGGTGGGGCTCCAGCGTGTGTGACCGGTCCTGGCGAGCGTCTGGCGCGTCTGTGGCGGTGTGGGTCACGGGTTGATCTGGCGCTGGTTTTACAACGGTCGGTGGCAAAAGCCAATCATCATTGCAGAACGCTTTGCGGTCTTGAACGCCTTGTCCATGCCGTCATGGCCGACGTGCGCACGGTTGTGACCATTGTTGGACACGGCGTGGCAAAAAATTGGACGGGGTGATGGATCGGGCACATCATCCATGGAGCACCTGCGTAAATCCTTTCCTTTGATTGGGGGTGTTTCAGCGCGTTTTGTTGCGGCTGGGGCGTCGTCAAAGCAGCGGTCGGCACGGTGGAGATCCGGCCATGGAGGTGAGCGGTGATTGCACAGCAACGCATGGAGGCGCTGAGGGCATCATTTTATGAGGTGCCGTCTGTGGCGTCATGGTCGCGCGTGGTGTCCCTTTTGTCGGGGTGGTCGGCCTCGGAGGGGTTGGAGCAGGGGCTGGAGTTGGCGTTGGAGCATCTGGGGCGGTGGCGCAGGGCGTCGCTGCGCGGGGGTTGGGCGATGCCCAGGGCGCCGCACGGGGTGTGGCAGCTTGTGGAGATGAGCCAGCACCACGGGGATGTGGGCGGCGAGCTTTCTTTTGAGGCGCTGGAGGGTTTTGTGGGCTTGTCGGCGGGGCATTGGCCGCCGACGGGGTCGCTGCAGTCGTTTGCGTTGGCGTTGACGTGCGACGGGTGGGTCCACGAGAGCGTCCTGGGCGCCGCCTGTGTGGAGGCGGTGACGGAGCAGGCCTTTGACGATGAGACGCTGAGCTTTGTGGGTTCGGCGCCGGCGCCGCAGGTCGCGCCCTTTGCGGGGTCGCTCTACGAACGTTGGGGTTTGCAGGCGCCGGGGTTGGACCAGGAGGGGTTCTGGCGGTGTCTGCAGGGCGCGCAGCGTGCGTGGTCGGGTCAGGCGGTGCTGAGCCACTGGGAGGATCATCAGGGCGGTGAGGTGCTCGATGCGATCGCCTGGGAGCGTCACGTTTTGTGGCGCGTGTTTGCGCGGCGCAGCGGCGCAAAGGCCCTCAAAGTCGTCCGTCAGCGCTACGAACCGCTTTTTGCGTGGTCTTTGTAGGGATCGGGGGCGGAAAGGCCAAGGAAAGGCTTGCATCCATCGGGGGATGTGTGTAGACCTTGTCGTCCGCCATCAAGGCGGTTGGATGTGCGCGGCAAATGTGCCGCGAGACAATGAACGAATTTTGAGCCGGATTTCAGGCTGATTGTTGCAGGACGTTTTCCATGGCTAAGAAGAGCATGATTGCCAAGAACGAGCGCCGTAAGCAGTTGGTGGCCAAGTACGCCACCAAGCGCGCGGAGCTGCGTAAGATCATCAACAACCCCAACTCCACCTACGAAGAGAAGGAGGAGGCCTACAAAAAGATCAACAGCATGCCCCGCGACGCCAGCTCCGTGCGCGTTCGCAACCGCTGCGTGCTGACCGGTCGCCCCCGCGGTTACTACCGCAAGTTTGGCCTCTCCCGCATCGCCGTGCGTGAGCTGGCGCTGATCGGCGAGCTGCCCGGCGTCACCAAAGCCAGCTGGTGATCCCAGAAGCAAGGCTGCCCCGGCGCCCCGCGCGCCGACGGTGTCTTGTGGGACCCATCGCTTGATCCTGGCTCAAAACAGGAACGCGCTTTACACCATCGAAAGGATTGCCTTTTGTCGGTGAGCGCGTTTTTGCGTTCTTGGGCCGAGTTTTGTGCCCTTTGGCCTCTGTCT
>CAKZKQ010000266.1 GCA_937123825.1 uncultured Pseudomonadota bacterium | reverse complement strand
GCTCGATGCTGACGGCCTCCCTGTCTTTCGGTAGCCCTTAACCGTCAACACATGGTGAGCAGTAGAAAAGCCACGTAACGGTTGCGAGTTCTGCGGCGAGCCCACCCCGTGACTTCGCCAGTCACAAGCACACTATCACAACAACGTCGATTGCGGTGAGGATGGCACAATGAGGCGAGACCGTAGCAACGAGGTGTTACCTTGCCGGGTTGAAACGAGCACGGGAGGCTTCAGTTGAGAATTCGTACTGAGGTGACAGTTATTTTGGCTTTCTTGGATTTTCCAGAAACTTCGTTTGCCTTTACTTTGAGCCACGAAGTCTCGCCCGATAGCAACTGACCGCTCGCTGAGAAGGGGGACGTTGCAATGATATCTCCGCTTGTATTGAGGTAGGTGATCTCCCCCTTGATTCTTGTTACGTTGTAGTCAGAGTTGTTGGTGAATTTGATATCGGTGACTTTGGCGTAGTCATTGATGATTCCCTTGTTGGTTGCCTTATAGGTTCCTGTCTCGATGAATCTATCAGGGTTGTCTTCGAGTGCTTTGCGCTTTTCTCGCTCACGGCGCTCGGCTTCTTCACGAGCTGATATTTTATTCATTAGTTCATTGTTCTGCTTTTCTAATTTCTCTTGCCGAGCCCTGTCTTCTTCAGAGGGGCCAGGCTGACAGGCAGAACCAGCGAGAAAGCAAGAGATGAGTAGAATAATACACAGTGACCTGAACATAGTGTTGTGCTCCTGCTAATAAGGGTCTTCTAGTGCGCAAGGTGTATACTGCACCAAACCAAATGGAGCTTCAAGTGCAATCTGTTCTTGCTGGGCTTGGAGGCAAGGTAACATGTAATTGAGTGGGCAGCGCAGCGTGTTATTGTGCCGTCAACCATCCACCAGGTTTCTTTAGTGCACATGGGAGTTTACACCCATTGGTGGTGCCGTTCAAGGCTGCATCGGTCTCAACCCCACTTTTTAAAACGGGATCTTATAAGCACGATAGTAAGCCGCTCAGAGCGTGCTATCCTTCAATAGAAGGACAGTATCGCGCCCAGCTCCCTTTCCAATGGTTTGAATTGAATGGGCCGGATTAGGGGGTATTGTGGCATTTTCGCATGAGCGCACCCACACAACGGTTTGGAGCACGTGATGCAAGCTCAAACCCACACCTCCCAAAACCCAAGCATCTCCCAGCCCTTGAAATGGAAAAAGGCGAGCCCCCAAGTTGGGGGCTCGCCTTTTTCCATTTCAAGGGCCAGTTGACGCACACCGCCGTGCTCAACTCGCACCGCTGCAACTCTCCACGTCCTCACCTCGACAGAACACTCACAGAACATCCACAGAACGCCCAGATGATGCCCACAGGAGCACACAATCAAGCCAGGTCAGGCCAAGCGGCCCTCCTGGAGGCCGACGTCTTCCCCGTCGCCGCCGTCATGGTCGTGGTGTGCGGCGCGCTTGCGCATGCCGATGAGGCCCGCAAAGTCGTCCATGATCAGGAAGAGGCTCGGGACCAGCAGCAGGATGATGAAGGTGGCACAAATCACGCCGTAGGCCCGGCTGCTGGCCATCGGCACCAGGAAGCGCGCCTGGACGCTGGTCTCCAGGACCATCGGCAGCAGCCCCAGCGAGGTCGTCAGGCTGGTCAGCAGGATTGGCCTGAAGCGCTCCATGCCGCCGCGCACCACGGCGTTGGTCGTGTCCATCCCTTCGGATTTTAGTCGGTTTACGAAGACCAGTAAGACCAGTGAGTCGTTGACCACGATCCCTGTCAGGGCCACGATCCCCATGAGGCTCATCAGGCTCAGCTCCATGTCCATGACCAAGTGACCCAGGAAGGCCCCGACCAGCCCAAAGGGAATGGCGGACATGATGAGCAGCGGCTGGACGTAGCTGCGCAGCGGAATGGCCAGCAGGGCAAAGATGCCCATCAGCGCCAACAACCCCCCCGTGCGCAAGCTCCCCAGCGTGTCGGCCTGCTCGCGCTGCTCGCCTTCAAGCGAGTAGCTCAGCCCTGGGAAGTCGGCCAGGAGCCCTGGCATGACGCTCTTGCGCACGTCGCCCAGGACCTTGTTGGCGTTGGCGGCGCCGTCTTCGATGTCGGCGGTGACGTTGATGACGCGGCGCGCATCGACGCGCTTGATCTCGGTCGCCGAGCGGCCCCGGTCGACTTCGGCGGCGACCTTCAGGGGGACTTCGCCGCCTTGTGGGGTGCGGATCAGGAGTTCTTCGAGGGCTTGCTCGGAGCGGCGGTCTTCTTCGGGGGGGCGGACGTAGACGCGCAGCTCGTTGCGGCCGCGCTGCTGGCGGGCGGCCTCGGCGCCGAAAAAGGCGCTGCGGATCTGGCGGCCCAGGTCCTGCTCGGTCAGCCCCAGCGAGCGCGCTTCGGGGCGGATGGTGAAGTTGAGCTGGGGTTTGCCGTCGGCGAAGCCGTCCTCGATGTCGGTGACGCCGTTGAACTGGCGCAGCGACTCGGCCAGACGGGCGCTGGCCTCTTGCAAGACCCGCGTGTCTCGGTGAGAGAGCTGGATGTTGATGGGCAACCCGGCGCTGGGGCCGATGTTGTAGCTGAAGGAGAGCGAATCGACGCCCGCGACGTCGCCAAACTCTTTGCGCCACTTGTCGGCAAACTCGCTGGCGTTGATGTTGCGCTGGTCGGTGGGGACCAGGAAAATGGCCATATCGGCCACGTGGGAGCCGGTGGAGCCCGCTTGCGGGTTGGGGCCGCCGCCTGCGATGCCCTGGCCGATTTGGGACAGGCGCCCGCGGACGATGGCGTCGCCGCCGTTGTTGTCCACGATCTTCTGGGCGGTGCGCTCCAGGCGGTAGCGCATGGCCTCGGATGACTCCACGGGCGAGCCCACCGGCAGGCGGACGCGGGCGGTGATGACGTCGCCGTCGATCTTGGGGAAGAAGCTGAACTCCAGGCGGCCGCCAGCGACCAGACCAATGGAGGCAAAGAGCATCGAGATGCAGACCGCCAGCGTCAGATAGCGCCACTGGACGGCGACGCGCACGGCGGGCTGGTAGATCTTGGTGATGAAGCTCTCCATGCCGTCGCTGAAGCGCTGCTGCTGGGCGTTGATGAAGCGCATGACGGCGTTGGGGTTTTCGCTGCCGTGGGCCAGGTGGGCGGGCAGGACAAAGAGCGACTCCACCAGCGAGATCAACAAGACCGAGATGACGATGGCCGGGATGACGGCAAAGATTTTGCCAAAGGCGCCCGGGACAAAGAGCATCGGCGAGAAGGCCATGACGGTGGTCATGACAGAGAAGACGACGGGGGTGGAGACCTCCTGGGCGCCGCGTATGGCGGCTTCCATAAAGGGCAGGCCCTTTTGTCGCATGGTGAAGATGTTTTCGCCCACGACGATGGCGTCATCGACCACGATCCCCAGCGCCACAATGAAGGCAAAGAGCGAGATCATGTTGATGGACACGCCGATGGTCGGCATCAGCAGCATCGCCCCCAGGAACGAGATGGGGATGCCCATCGTCACCCAGAAGGCCAGACCAAACTGCATGAAGAGCCCCAGCGTGATCAGCACCAGGATGAGGCCCATGAAGGCGTTGCGCAGCAGCAGGTCCACGCGGTCGCGGTAAATCTCGGAGCGGTCCGACCAGACCGAATACTGCACCCCTGGGGGCAGCGCCCCGGCCTCCTCGTCCATGAACTCGTGCACGGCCTCAGAGACGGTGATGGGGGTCTGGTTGCCCACGCGAAAGACGCGCACGCGGATGGCGGGCTTGCCCGCAAAGTAGGTCGAAATGTCCTTGTCCTGGAACCCATCCTTGATGGTGGCAATCTCGCCCAGCCGCACATCAGAGCCGGTGGCGGCGCTGACGATCTCGATGTTGGCAAACTCGTCGGCCAAATCCCGGCGCTCATCGGTCCTCAGCAGCACCTCGCCGCCGGGCGTCTCCAGCTCGCCGCCGGGGATTTCGACCGAGGCGGCGCGCACGCGGTTGGCGATCTGCTGGTAGGACAGGTTGTAGGCCCGCAGCTTGGACTGGGGGACCTCGACGCTGATCTCCATGGGCAGTTCGGGGTCCAACTCCACCTGGGTGACGTCGGGCCTTTGCAGGAGCTTGTCGCGGGTGATCTCGGCCAGCGAGCGCAGCGTGCGCTCATCGACGTCGCCCGAGATCACCAGCGAGATGACCTCGTTGCGGTTGTTGGCCAGCGCCACCACGGGCCGCTCGGAGTCCTGCGGAAAAGAAACGATGCGGTCGACGGCGTTCTTGACGTCCTGGTTGACCTTGTCGGCGTCGGCGCCCAACAAAACCTCGACGCTGATGCTGGCGACGCTCTCGCGGGCGGTGGAGGTGACGCGCTTGACGCCGTCGATGCCTCGCACGGCCTCCTCGACGGCCAGCACCACGCCCTGCTCAACCTCGCTGGGGCTGGCGCCAGGGTAGGGGACGCTGATGGTGATGACGTCCAACTCGAACTCGGGGAAGACCTCCTGCTTGATCTGACCGGCGAAGATCAGGCCGCCGATGATCAGCACAAACATCAAGAGGTTGGACGCCACGGAGTTTTGGGCCATCCAGGCGATGGCACCCTTGTAACGCGGCTCTTTGCCGGTCTCTTCAGCGCTCATCGGTCTTCTTCTCCTCCGCGCCCTTTTCACCGTCGCCGGTGGGCTGGGGCGCGACGACGGCGCCGGTGCGCACGGGCATGCCGGACACTGGGGTCTCGATGCGGCTGGTGATGATCGCATCGCCGGGCTTGAGCCCCGACTGAATCAACACGTCGTCGCGCTGACGCAGGGCGACCTCGACCTTCCGGATCTCCAGGGTCTTTTGCGGGGTCATGACCCAGACGGTGTCATTGGGCCGCAGCGCCTCGCGCGGGATGGCGATGGCGTTGGTGATGGCGCGGCCCTTGGCCTCCACGTTCACAAAGGCCCCCAACAACAACGGCAGCCCCTTGCCCTCTTCGCCCATGGGGTTGTCCACGGCGATGATGACGCGGGCCATCCGTCCCACCGGGTCCACATCGCCCAGCAAACGCAAGACGCGGCCCGTGCGCTTGACGGTGGCCTCCCCAGCGCGCTGCTCAATGTCCACCATCGAACCGCCCTCACCATCGGGTCCGGGCAACTTCAGCCAGGACAACTCCTCAACGGGGACGCTGACGCGGATCCAGAACTCGTCGGAGCCCACCAAAGTGGCCAGCGGCGCACCCGGCGCGGCGACCTGACCCACGTCGGCGTTTTCGTTCAAAACCAGGGCGTTGAAGGGCGCGCGGATGACGGTGCGCTCCAGGTTGAGCCGGGCCAGCGCCAGACCCGAGCGGGCGCCGGCCAGACTGGCGCGGGCGTTGCGCTGGTGGGGTCTGCGCAGCGCCAACTGGCGGCCCGCCTCATCGACGTTGGCAATCTCGTTGCCGACCAGATCCCACTCGCGCTCGGCGACCTTGCGGCGACCCTGCTCAACGTCGAGGTTGAACTGGGCCTGCTGCACATTGGCCCCGGACTGCTGTACGCGCAGCCGATAATCCCGAGGGTTGATCCGCGCCAACACCTCATCCTTCTTCACCCGGCCACCGGCGACCAGCTTCGGGTTGACCTCGATCAGCTCGCCCGAGACCTGCGGCTGAATCGTGACCTGACGGGCGGCGATGACCGTGCCCTGACCGTAGACGCGCGCGGAGCGCTCAATCTGAACGGCCTTGGTGGTGGAGACCAGCAGCGCGGGGTTTTCGGTGGAGGCCTTGGCAGGCTGGGGCTTGGTCTTGACCAGCACCACCAGCACCGCGACGCCCAGAGCCACCACGATGGGCGGCAAAATGAATTTCAGAGCCCTTTGCATCTTCAGCGCTCCTCCTTGTTCTTTGTGTCCGGCGCACGAAGCTCGCCGGTCCAGTCACCACCCAACGCCCGGTAAAGCTGAATCCGCTGAGAGACCAGCTGGCGTCGGGCTGACAAGACACTCTGCTCGGCCTGTTGGACGCTGCGCAGGGCCGTCAACACGGGCAGAAAATCACTGAGCCCCTGAAGGTACCGCGCCTGTGCCTCGCGCAGCGAATCCCTGGAGACCGTCAACTGGCTCTCCGAGACCGTCAGAAACTCCCGTTGTTTTTGTTCGGACACCAGCGCATCTTCGACCTCCTTAAAGGCCGTCAGCGTGGTCTTGCCATACTGGAGCAAGCGCTCCTGAAGGATGGCCTCTTGCCGCTCAACCTCGGCGGCGCGGCGCTCTCCGTCCAGCAGCGGCAAGGTCAGGCTGCTGGCCATGCTCCAAATCCACTGGTCAATCAAATCGCCCAGGTCCGTGGCCTGGTAACCGGTGCTGCCGGTCAAGCGAATGGACGGGTAACGGTCGGCGATGGCGGCCTCGACGCGCCGGTCGGCCGAAATCATCCGCAACTCCGCAGCCCGCAAGTCCGGGCGGCGCCGCAGCAACTCCGAGGGCACCCCGGTGCTGGGCACGGGAGGCAACTCGGGCAGCAGGCGCGTTTCAGGCAGCGAAATGGACCCAGCCGGTTTGCCCAGCACCAGCGCCATCTGGTGGGCCTGGAGCTGAATGCGGCTCTCGATGAGCGGAATCTGTGATTTGGAAGCCAAAACCTGCTGGCGCTGCTGGTAGACATCCAGCGCCCCGACCAGACCCTGCCCAAAGCGCAACTCAACCAACTCCAGGAGCTGCTCGTTGATCTCAACCTGGGACTGAACCAAATCAAGGAGTGCGCGCTGCTCGACGATCCCATACCAGAGGTCGGCGACCTGGGCGGTGATGGTCATCGCCACCGTCTCCAGATCCCCGCGCGAGGCCTGCATGTCCAGCAGCGCCGCCTCATCCAGCGCCCCGATCCGGCCCCAGAGGTCCAACTCGTAGCTGACCGCCACCGAGGCGGCAAAGTTGTTGTTGATCAGGCCGTCGCCGGTAAAGGGGTTGACCTGACGGTTGCGGCTGGCGTTGAGGGTGCCGTTGACCTGAGGCCAGGCCGCCGAACCCTGCTGCACCGCCAGCGCCTGGACCTGTTTCATCCTGGCCCAGGCCTGCCCCATGTCCAGGTTCTCAGTGAGCGCCTGCGACACCAGCTTGTCCAGCGCCGGATCATTGAACGACTCCCACCAGCGGTCCGGGGCGGTGATCGTGTTGTCCTGGGACTGCTGGCCTGCAAAGCGCTCGGGCAACTGGGGCCGGGCCTGCTTCAGGTCCACGCGCTCATGCGTGCAACCCCAGGCGGCCAAAAGCAGCGCCGCCAGGAGCACCCACAGGCGCTTTTGAGTTGGGTATATTCTGTATGCCATCGTCAACGGTGTTTGTCTGTGGTTGCGGTCCACCACATGGTCTCTGCGTGCCAACCCTAGGATGCTGAGTTGATACCCATGCAGATGAAATGTCGGGCCCTGGGATGCTCAGCGGAAATCGACGCGGGCGTTGTTGTGTCCACAACGCCCCCAAAAAGACCCCATATTCAGGGTTTCAGTGCGCGCGACCCAAGGTCCGAACTGTGACAAACATCATATTAGTTGGCGTGCTCTGCAAGAGCGCTCACCCCTTCAAAGACGGGTTGCTCTGTTCCAAATGGGCAACAATGTTCCGGCTTTGAAAGGTCGTGGCTGCGACGCAGACAAAGGCAGGGCGTCAGGGGCCCGCAGTGGAACAAGCCCCAAAGGTTCAAAGGAGGCCATCAGCCGCCCCTACGAGGCCCGCTGAACTCGCCCCAACGTACGCCGCCTGAGCGTATAACGCCCGTCTTTGAGGCGACGCACCAGACCGCGCTCCACCAGCGCCTCCAGGGGGATTGAAAGTTTTCGGATGGTCATCTGCGCCACCCCCGCCAGTTCGCTGCGGCGACAGGGCTCGCCGATCTCCCTCAGCGCTTCAATGATCACTCTCTCCATATCCATGGTCTGAACGCTCCGTGCGTCTTGTTGTGCACCAAAGTCTCCCTGGCTGGGGCCTTTGAATGCATGGTGCACCTGATCGGGACATGGCCCCCCGACCGCTAGACGAGCCACATGGTTCGCGCTGAGACAGTCGGCGCCTTGTGTGCGCTGCGTCGGGTGCGGTGTTTTGAAAGTCATCACAACGGTTGCAACACCACCTGCTATAGATTCTCTACATTTTTCAGATCTATGCAAGTGTTCAGTTTTATTTTGTTCAGGTGTTTTTCTCCCCAACCTCGCCAGCACGTCGCTCCCGACGTTAAAAAGAGAAGGGGAGGGGCAGGCATCCAGGGCGGTTTTGGGCATGGATTTGGGGTCGGCAGTGCCCATATTGCGCCCTGTGTTTGTGGATAAAGTCCACCACCTGGATTTTTGGAGGGAGAGACGATGAAGCTGGTGTTGATCAAGCACGCGCGCCCCGAAATTGACCCGACAGTGCCCGCCAAAGAGTGGTCGCTCTCCCAAGCGGGGCAGCATCAATCGTTGGCACTGGGCAAAGCCCTCAAACGCGAGTTGCAACCCGACGCGCTCTTTTGCAGCACAGAGTCCAAGGCCGTGGAAACCGCCCAGGGGATCGGCCAGGTGCTGGGGCTCGACGCCCAGGTGTGCCAGGGTCTCCACGAGCAGTCGCGCGCCACGGCCCCCTTTTTTGAGGACCAGCGCCAGTGGCGTCAGGCCGTGGAAGCGGGTTTTGCGCGCCCCAATGAAGCCATCTACGGCGAAGAGAGTTTTGGCGACGCGGCGGCCCGTTTTGCCCAGGCGATCGAGTCTTTGGGCATAGAAGACCGGTGCGCGGCGGTTGTGGCCCACGGTACGGTCATTTCGCTCTTTGCCCAGCGCATGGCGTCGGTGGACGCCCTGGAGATGTGGCGCCGTCTGACGCTGCCGTCCTGGGTGGTCATGGAGGCCAACCCATGGCGCGTGTTGGACGTGCAGTGCGGACCGTGGCAAGACGCCTGAGACCAAAGCACAGACGCCCGACTGACTTTGGCATCAGGAAACGCAAACGGGCGCGGACCCATGGAAGGGGAGGGGCTGCATGAACGCAGCGCGCATTGAAAGCAAGATCGCATGGATGGCCGCTGTGGTGGCCGCGTTGGTGTGTCTAAGCGGTTGCCGTCAGGCCGAACCACCGCGCCCAGCAGCGGCGCCCAAAGCCGCAGCGCCTGCCAAACCGCCCAAAACCTCCAAACCCCAGGCTCAGCAGGGCAAAGAAGGGTCGGCGCCAGCCAAAACCGCGCAGCCCGTCGCCCAAAAATCCCCCTGGCGCCAACTCCACCCCGGCATGGAGGCGCGCCGTTGGAAGATCGACGGTCAGGCGCTGGCCTACGTGGTGCGCCTGGACGCGGACAAGTGGTCTCTGCGCGCGGCTCTGGCCAGCGATCTGCCTGCGCCCAAAGACCAACCCGAGCGCAAAGATGCCCTGGCACCTCTGCGCCGGGCGCCTGAGTTTGTGGAGCACGCCTCGACAGCGGCGCTGGCCATCAACGGCGGCTTCTTTGACCCCGATCTCAAGCCCATGGGCCTGCGCATCAGCCAGGGCAAGCAGCGCGTCGCCTTTCGCAAAGCCGATTGGGGCGTCTTCTACACCGCCGCCAGCGACGGACGCCCAGGGCTGGTCCACGCCAGCGACTGGAAATCCGCCCCCAAAGCCGACTTTGCCATCGAGTGCGGCCCCCGGCTTGTCGTCGACGGCGCCCCGCTTAAGCTCAAGCCCAACCTCCACCGCCGCAGCGCCATCGGGCACGACGCCGTGGGACGCATCTTCATCATCGCCACCGTCGACGCCGTCGATCTCAACACTCTGGCCTCGGCCATGGCCAGCCCTGTCGACAAGGGCGGTCTTGGGCTAGTTGGGGCCCTCAACCTTGACGGCGGGCCCTCCACCCAGCTTTATGTGCGTGACGCCTCCTCTTGGAAAATCTCTGGTCTGACCGGCGTCGCCGACGCCGTTTTGGCCTTCCCTCGCTGAGTTTTCGAGCACCAAAGTGCTTTTTGATCCTTGACGGCATAGGTGTGTTGAACTAGTTTTAGACCAGTGGTCGAACTGGTGGTTCGACTGGTGGTTTTGTTGGCGCTTGTTGGCGGCACTGCTCTATGGAAATGGAGTGTGGTCCTTGCGGGCGCCAAGACTGGGAGACTTGGCCGTCAGGGTGCGGGTGGGCTCGATGAGAGAGTGCCGGTGTCTTTGGTGGCTTGGTCGGGAGGCGCGCAGAGCAACAGATGGGTCATCTGGTGTGGTGTTGGGTCGTTGTGGTACCAAATCGTCAGGCAAGGTGCGGCGTCGGATGGACGCCGCGTCCGATCTTTGCCTGGCGACCTTGGCCTGCTTTGAGGGATGGTGTTGACCGCGTTGGGCGACACTTTTTGCGAGCTTGGCCTTGGAGCCGGGGGCGGCCTTTGGTCGGTGACCCTCGCAACAAAGTCCCAGCACGAGCGCAGCGCCCATGCCCAGCAATCGCTTCTTTAAGCTCAAGCCTGAAAAACGTGCCCACATCCTGGCCGCAGCCCGCGCCGAGTTTGTGGCCCACGGTTTTGATGGGGCCTCCTACAACCGGATCATCAGCGCCGCTGGGGTCAGCAAGGGGGCCATGTACTACTACTTCGAGGACAAGCTCGACCTTTACGCCACCGTGCTGGCCGACGCGTTCTCAGAGGTTGAAGCAGCCTGGGCCCAGGAGTTTGACCAGGGGCTCTTTGACCGCGACTTCTGGGCGGCCGTCGAGGTGCTGGCGCTGCGTCAGATCCAGTGGATGCTCACCGAGCCCGAGCTGGTGGCGCTCTCGCGCGGCCTGACGGATCTGGATCCGGCGATGCTGCGGACAGGCCCGTTGGGGCAGTTCTATCAGGGCATCGTGGGCTGGATTGGGGCGCTGGTCGTCAAGGGGCAAAGCCAGGGGGCGGTGCGCGATGATCTGCCCGGTGAGCTGCTGGTGAGCATCTTGATGGGTGTGGGAGAGACCTTCGACCGCTGGTGGCTTCAGGAGGCCGAAGGGATGGACGAGGAGGCCATGGGCGAGATGGTGCAGACGTCTTTGGACATCATGCGCCGGATTGCTCAGCCGTGAGATTGCGCTGGTTTGATTGGCTGAGTTGACGCGCGAATGGCCTCTGTCTTGGGGTCTTTGAAACCGTCTTTTGGCTTTGTGAGCCGGTGCCAGGATCGCCGCAGCGGGTGTTGCGGCGGTGATTTGAAACACAACAACAGGTTGCTGTGGCAGACCCTGTGCGGTGGGGCTTGAAGAACACCGCGCCGGTCAACAAGGACGCTTTGTGCACGTTGCCAAAGACGACCACGGCACCAGTGCGCCCAAAATCAGGTCTGGAACCTTGGGTTTGCCCTTTGGGGCGACGTATGGGGGTTCCGGCTCGGTGGTCAGGGCGTGCGCAACGAGGACTGGAGGTTGGGATGAGACGTTTTTGGATGTCGGTGGCGATGATTCTGGCCGGTGTGTTGGCCGCCAGCACGGCGGTGGTGGCGCAGGACGACAAGGCGCGCGCCAAAGCGATGCTGGAGAAGGTCGATGACCTGTGGCGCGCGGACGCCTCCTACGCGGTCATGGTCATGCACGTCAAAACGGCCAACTACGAGCGGCAAATGGAGATGGAGGCCTGGAGCAAAGGCAAGCGGCGCTCGTTGGTCAAGATCTCCAAGCCCCGCAAAGAAAAGGGCACCGCCACGCTCCTGCTCGACGGCGCCATCCACACCTACCTGCCCAAGACCGACCGCACCATCCGCATCTCGGCGGGCATGATGAGCGGCTCCTGGATGGGCAGCCACTTCACCAACGATGACCTGGTCAAAAGCTCGCGCCTGAGCGAGGACTACACCCACGCCATCACCTTCGAAGGCCAGCGCCAGGGCCGCACCGTCATCGACATCACGTTGACGCCCCTGCCCGAGGCGGCCGTCATGTGGGATCGCGTCGAGTTGACCCTCGACGCCGCCGAGGGCTACCCCATCGAGCAGCGCTTCTTTGACGAAGACGGCCAGGTGGCCCGAACCATGACCTTCTCCGAGGTGCGCAACTTCAACGGACGCACCATTCCCTCCGTCATGAAGGTCTCGCCGCGCGACAAACCCGGCGAATACACCCAAATCACCTACAAAAAGCTCGAACTCGGCGCCAAGGTCCCCGACCGGACCTTTTCAATGAGCAACCTCAAGCGCTGAGCCAGGGTTCTGAACTGAACGGCGGTGTAGCGAGACGAGCGCTGCACCAAACGCCGGGTTCAGCCGCCTTGGTGTGGATGTATGCCGTCGGTAGGGCAACGTTTCGGGACCGTTTTGTCCCGACGAGCCCAAAGCGGCGGTGCTTGGAATCCCACAACTCTTTTGCTGATTTGCAGCGCTCCCAGACCGAGCGCTGTCACAGGAGGACTCTGTCTTCATGAACGTTTTGAACATGGCGCTGCGCCACGTTCTGCGCAGCCGCCGCCGCACCATGGTCACCACCGGGGCCATGGCCTTTGCCGGGGCGACGATGATCTTCTACGCGGCGCTCATCGGGGGTTTTACCGCCTCCATGGAGCGCCACGCCCTGGCCATGGACACCGCAGACGTCCAGATCCACGCCAGGGGCTATCTGGACGACCCCGACCTCTACAAACGGATCGAGCCCCACGACCCCATCATGCAGGCCCTGACCGACCAGGGCTTTAAGGCCACCGGGCGGCTCCACGGCCAGGCGCTGGTGGCGGCTGGGAAGTCGTCCTCTGGGGGGCTCTTGCGCGGCGTCGATCTGGAGCGCGAGCCGCAGGTCACCGCCCTGCACACCAACGTCGTCGCTGGCCACTGGCTCAGCACTGAGGCCCCCAAAGGGGTGGTCATTGGCGGCAAATTGGCCCGCACGCTCGATGTTGGGGTTGGTGCCGAGTTGGTCTTGCTCTCACAAGACGCCCAGGGCTTCATGGCCAACGATGTCTACACCGTCCGGGGCATCCTGGGGACGGTCAACGAGGGCGTGGACAGGGCGGGCGTGATGATGAGCGCCCAGGCCTTTCGCGCGCTTATGGATGTGCCCCAGGGTGTGCATCAGATCGTGGTGGCGCGCCGCACCCTCTCTGAGGGGTTGGAGACCATCCGCGCAGACGTAGAGCGCGCCGCAGGCCCCCACGAGGTCAAGACCTGGCGCCAGCTCCTGCCGGTCCTGGCCAGCATGCTCGACAGCAGCGGCGTGAGCATGACGCTGATGATCTTCATCACCTACGCGGCCATCTCGATGGTCGTCCTCAACGCCATGTTGATGAGCGTCTTTGAGCGCATCGGCGAGTTTGGCGTGATGAAGGCCATCGGCGTGTCGCCTTGGCAGGTGGGCAGCACGATTGTCCTTGAGGCCATGATTCAGGCTGGCGCGGCCAGCGTGTTGGCGTTGGCGGTCGGGGTGCCGGTGGCCTTTTACTTTCAGGCCCATGGCATCGATCTCTCGGCGTTGACGGACACCACCCACATCAGCGGCCTGCCCATTTCGCCGGTCTGGTACTGCCACCTGACCCCAACGGCGGTGGTGCAGCCGATTGTCTTTCTCTTTGTTGTGGCGCTGTTCTCGGTGCTCTATCCGGCGGTGAAGGCCGCTGTGATTCAGCCCGTGGACGCGCTTCGCCATCGTTAAGGAGGTCTTTGCGATGCTTTTCAAGATGGCGTGGAGAAACCTGTGGCGGCACAAGCGCCGCAGCTTCATCACCTGCTTTTCGGTGGCCTTTGGCTACTTTCTGGCCCTCTCGTTGACCGGGATGGCCGAAGACTCCTACCAGCGCACGGTCGATGTGGGGGCCAAGATGGGCATGGGCCACATCACGGTCCTGCCGCCCGAGTACCTGGAGCGGCCTGCGGTGGGCAAGCGCGTGGCGCAGGCCGACGCGCTGCGCGAGCAGGTGGCGGCGAGGCCCGAGGTGCGCTCGGCCTCGTCGAGGATCCTGGGTCAGGCGATGTTTGCCAACGGCGGGCGCACCCAGGGGGGCCAGTTTGTGGCCGTGGATCCCAGCAAGGACGACGCCAATTTCTTTGCGGAGCACCTGGTTGAAGGGGCGCTCTTTGAGGGGGCCAACGAGCGCGGCGCGCTGGTGGGGCACAAGATGGCCACGCGCCTGCGCCTGAAGCTTGGCCGCAAGCTCATCTACACGACGACCAATGTGAACGGCGAGATCGTCAGCGACATGGTGCGCGTGACGGGGATTTTTGACAGCGGCGTGGACGATGTGGACGCCACGATGGTGCTGCTGCCCATTGGGCGCGCCCGCGCGACGCTGGGTTATGAGCCCGGAGAATCCACGATGGTGGCCGTGTTGCTGCACGATCAGCGTCAGGTGCCGGCTCAAACCAAAGCGCTGGAGCAGGTTGTGGGGCAACGGCGCGCCGAGGTGGTCGGTTGGCGCCAGACTCTGGCCGATTTGGCCGGGTTTATGGCCGTGGACAGGGCGACCAACCGGCTTTTTCAGCTTTTGGTGGCGCTGCTCATCGCCGCAGGGGTCCTCAACACCCTCTACATGAGCGTCATGGAGCGGCGCCGCGAGTTTGGGGTGATGATGGCCGTGGGCATGAAGCCCGGCAGCCTCTTTGGCCTGGTCCTGGCGGAGTCGGCGCTGATTGGTGTGGTGGGGGTCTTGATGGGCGCCGTATTGATGGTGCCCTGGCACGCCTACATGACCAGCACGGGCATCGACATGTCGGCCGCCATGGAGGGCTACGAGCTTGGCGGCGTGGCCGTCGACCCCATCATCCGCCTCTTTCTATCCCTCGAATTGGTGCTCGGCGTCACCGCCACGCTCTTTGCGCTCACGCTGGCCTCGGGCCTCTACCCGGCCTGGGTGGCTGGCCGAATCCCGCCGGTGGAGAGCCTGCGCACGATCTGAACCGATGGGGTGCCGTCCCCAAGCGCCGCCGCGCGCTTCGGGCAGGGCGCCCATCAAGGAGAACCAACCATGTCTGTCATCATTGCATTGAAGCAGGTCACCCGGATTTACCAGCAAGGTCAGGTCGAGGTCGTGGCCGTCGACAAGCTCGATTTGCAGATCGAGCAGGGCGACTTTGCGGTCCTGAGCGGTCCCAGCGGCTCGGGAAAAACCACGGTGCTCAACACCATCGGCCTCTTGGACCAGCCCTCCAGCGGTCGGGTGATCTTTGAAGGCCAGGAGGTCTCGTCGCTGACCCGCACCCAGATGGCGGCCCTGCGTCGTGACCGCATCGGCTTCATCTTTCAGGCCTACAACCTCATCCCGGTGCTGACCGCCTACGAAAACGCCGAGATGGTCATGTCCCTTCAGGGAACACCCCCCGAAGAGCGCCGCGCGCGGGTGCTCAAGCTCCTGGCCGACGTGGGTCTTAAAGGGCTGGAACACCGCCGTCCAGACGAGCTCTCAGGCGGCCAACAACAGCGCGTCGCCATCGCCCGCGCCATCGCCCCGCAGCCCGCCCTCGTGCTCGCCGATGAACCCACCGCCAACGTCGACTCCGAGACCGCCGTGGCGATCCTCGACCTGATGGAGCACCTCAATCAGGCGCACGGCGTCACCTTCCTCTTCTCCACCCACGACCCGCTGGTGATGGAGCGCGCCAAGCGCATCATTCGGCTGCGCGACGGCCGCCTTGAGTCCGACCAGCGCATCGGAGGCCAGCCATGAACAAGGCATGGGTCTGGTGTGCGGCGTTGGCGGCAGCGGCCTTGCTCCACCCGCGCCCCGCGTCCGCATTGATCGAGGCCGAAACCGACAAGGGCGCCCTCGAACTCCGAGCCAACGCCCAGCTCGCCGCGGCCTTCCTGGACAACGCCGAGCCCTTTGGGGTCGATGAGCAGACCTTTATGGCGTTCAGGCTTCTGGGGGAGGCGTTCTGGGGAGAGCACGTGGGCTTGGAGTTGAACCTGACGCAGGTCTGGACCTCGACGACTGCAGCACAGGGGGTGTCGCTGGGCAGCGCGCTGGTGGGTTTTGGAGGGGCCAACCGCAGCGACGCGCTAAGCCTGCGTTGGAGCAACGACCCCAGGGGCGCGGTGCTCCTGGACGCAGACCGGTTGTTTGTGAAGCTGAACCTCTACCCCGTGGATCTTCGCCTGGGGCGCCAGCCCATCAACCTGGCCACCACCCTCTTGTTCACGCCCAACGATGTCTTTGAGCCCTTCCTGGCCCAGACCTTCTTCAGGGAGTTCAAGCCCGGCGTGGACGCGCTGCGCGTGGATGTTCAGCTTGCCCAGGAGGCCACGCTGACCGTGTACGGGGTGCTGGGCTACGATCCCAAAGGGCTTGCGGACGACGACGCGCTGGCCGCCCCCAGGTTGGGGCGCTCGTCGGTGGTGGGCAAGGCGACCACGGCGTTGGGGCCTCACCTTGAGGTGTCGGCGCTCGGCGGGCGTCTGGCGGACCGCTGGTTTGTGGGCGGCGGCCTTCAGGGAGCGCTCTGGGACTGGTTGGGGGTCAGAGCCGAAGGGCACGGGGCCTTTGTCGATGGGCGTCAGGGGTTGACCACGGAGTTGGCGCTGGAGTTGGACCACCGCTTTGACAACACCGTGACGGTCACGGTGGGTCAGTTTTACCATGGGGCGGGTTTGAAGGATGAGGGGGATTATCTGGCGGCGTTGGTCCAGGGGCGCGACGTGGGTGGGTATCTGGGGCGGCATTACAGCGCGCTCTCGGTGGGGTACGAGATCTCGGCGCTGCTGAGCGTGCAGACGGTGGGGTTGGTCAACTGGACGGACCCTTCGGCGTTGGTGTCGGCCTATTTCCTTTATTCGGTGTCAGACGAGTCGGATCTGGCTTTGACGGGGGTTTTGCCGGTGGGGCGCGGTTTGGAGACGGCGCAGGTTTTGGGGACCACGGTGCCGACGGCGCTGGGCAGCGAGTTTGGATCGGTTCCCAGAACGTTGGCGTTGGACTTTCGGGTTTATTGGTGAAGGGCGCGCAGGGCTTGGAGGTGCTGGCGAGCTTCAAGGAAGTCGGTGCCGCTCAGTTCGATGCCGCCCTGGACATCCAGGCGCTCAAGGTCGTTTGGCATCAGCGAGGCGGGCAGGGGGGCGCCAAAGGTGATTTTGGCGGTGCCCTGGCGCACTTCGGTGGTGAAGTAGGGGCGAGCAGCGCGTTGGTTGGCGGAGCGCCAGGTGAGGATGGTGAAGGGTTTGGTCCACTCGATGCGTGCGCCGTGGGGGCCGGGGGCGGTCAGGCCGTGGTTGTCGAGGATCAGGGCTGGATCGTCGGTGGGCAGCGGGCGGCGCTCCCTGCGTGCCTTGGGGATGGTGATTTGCATGGAAACCCCAGTGACCAGCAGGAGCACAACGGTGGCGACGAGGGTCAAGGTCCAGGACACCATCGGGGTCTGGAGGACAAAGGACTCTGCGGCCAGCCCCAGGTGGGTGCCCAGGACCAGGGCGCCCAGAATGAGGCCTGCGACGCTGGACGGAATCCACCAGATCTGAGCCTTGGTTTTGAAGGCCAGTGAGTGTGTGTTGAGGGCCTGGAAGTGGCGTTTGGCGCTGGATGACTCCACGGGGTGGAGGCTGGGGACCAGGCGTCGGAGTGCATCGCCAATGGCCCAGGCGATCTTGTCACCGTCGATGTTGGGGGTTCTGCAAGTCCACAGGTGTGTGCCTTCTTCTCCCCCGTTGTCGCCGGGCACCCAGGTGAGTTCTTCGCCAGCGCCCATGTGTTGCAGTCGGGCGGGCTTTTGAGCGGGTTTCCAGCGGATCCCAAGCTGCGCGTCGTTTTCCCAGAAGGCGTGGAGTGTGCCGGATTCCAGCGCGATGTCCAGGCTTTGGAGTTGGGGGCTGTGGTGGGCTTCGACGACTTGATCGGCGCCCAGCAGGTCGGTCAGCGCGCTGTAGCGCTCAAAGCGCTCCTGGGCGTCGGTGACCGTCTGAGGATCCATGGTGCGCGTCCACCACGGGCGCAGGCCGTAGAGTGCCAACGCCCCTGCGATGTGAACGGCGAGCACCACCAACCACGCCAGTGGCCCCATGGCTGGCAAGACGAGTGACGGCAGCAGCCACAACCCCAGGTAGAGCGACGCCGCCCACATCATTGCGGTGGGGCGGTCGACCTTTTGGAGTGGGCTCAACAGGGTTTGGCGCTGCGCTGCGCTTTGCCATGCGTCCCAAGCGTGCGTTTTGTGTTGGTGCAAAGGGGCTGATGTCATCGGGGGCTGACCTCGCTCTTTCCAAAAAGGAGACCCCTAATTTAATGACATCTGGCGCCCGGACAAGCATCACATTGACAGATTGATGCTTCGATCCAACCTTTTCGGAGCACGCAAGCGGTTTTGGAGTGGGACGTGGCGCAGAACAACGGTTTTTCATCGCCGTCGGGGATGACCTGGACGGTGGCCATCGGGATGATCCTGGTGGGCAACGCCTGGTTGGCGCCGCATCTGGCCAAGGGCGACTTTGATTGGACGGTGGTTCACTCCAAGGTGATGGTGGGCACGGCGGTGGTGATGCTTGTGGCCGCCTTGCTCTCGGTGATCTTGATTCGGGCCCCCAAGCTGGTGTCTGGGCCCTGGCCGTCCAGAGCGCTGGCCGGTGCGGCGCTTTTGTGGACGGCGCTCGCCCTGGCAACGGTGCAGGTGCGCGAGTGCCGCAGTGCCGATGGTTTTCACAGCGCCGATGACATGGCGCGCCACGTGTCCCACTTTCCCCACGACATGCCCAGGGTTCAGCGGGCCGCGCGCAGTGGCCTGCGCGTCTTTTATCCGCCCCGCTTTGGCGGTCTGAGGATCTTGCGCCAGTTGGCCTCGGATGAGCGCTTGACCCCCGATCAGCGTCTGGCGCTGAGCGTGGACGTGCTCACGTCGACCTGCACCGCCGAACCGCACCGATGCCAGGAGCTGGTCTGCGCCGCCCAGATCCTTGATTGGAGCGACGCGCCCGAGATCATCCCCACGCTCGACACCTTGCGCCAGGGGCAGTGCACGCCGCTTCAAACGGCCAAAGGCGCCAAGCTCTACCAGGATTTGATGGCGTTTTGTGGTTTGCACAAGGCGGCGGTGCCCGTGATGGGCATGGATTTGGTTCAAAAGGCAAACCACTCGGGGGTGTCGTCTTTGGGCGGCGTGGAGGCCGGTTTGCTGGCCTCGGCCTCCTTTGAGGCGGTCTGCCAGAGGCACGCAGGGCAGTGCTGCAACCAGCTTGTGGGGTTGGCCACGCTCTTTGACTGGTCCGAGCGCCCCGCGGTCCAGGAGTGGATCGACCGCTACCAGCACCCATCGTTCTCTGCCCAGCAATTCGACGAGCACCTGGCCATGATGCTGGCCACCAAGGCCATCGCCGAGTGTCGCCTGAAGTCCCCGCGAGGCTCCGATCAGGCCTTTGGGGCCTTTCGGTTTGCGATGAACTTAAGGAAGCGCAAAGGCGCCATCGACAAAACGCGCGGCTTGGAGATTTTGGACATGGCGCTGGGAGAGTTTTGCGCCGCCGAGCGCAAGTGCTGCGACAAAACCATCAACACGCTGGCGCTGATGTCGCTCTCCGACCCCGAGATGGACAAGGTCCTGTCATCCCACGGCTACGACGGCAAGCCAAAGCTCCCCGCCTCCATACGACCGTACTTGAACCCTTAGGGTCTTGGTGGGATGTGCGTTGGGTGAGTGCGGGGTTTGTGAGCAGGTCATACCAAAATACGGACAAAGTAAGTTGGACGTCTGTTGTTTGGTATCAGCCGACCACGCCGTAGAAGTCCAGCAGTTGGAGCCTCATGGCCTGGAGGCGGTCCACGACGCCTTCAATCAGTCGGCGCGTGACGGTGTAGCCCATTTGAGGGTCCTTGTCGCAGATGCTCAGCAGTTTGGGGGCGTCGATGGCCAGAGTCTGGACGCCGGTCAGCGCCTGGGCGTCGAAGAGCCACCGCTGGGGCGGATAGAGCCACGAAAACCCCACCACGTCCCCGGCCTCCAACGTCTGAATCACAATCTGACCACGGTTTGTCGAGCGCAGCTCGATCGCCACTCGCCCCCGCTCAATGACATAAAACTCCTGTGCCGGTCGGCCCTCGCGCAGGATGAAGGCGCCGCTTTCAAAGTCGGCACGGCGAGCACAGGTGGCCACTTCTTCGAGCATCAGGGGGGTCAGGCCCTGAAAACAAGGGGCGGACGCCAGGGCGCGGCGCAGATTTTCTTCAGGCGTGGTTCTATCGTTGGCCATGGGCCTCCGCTTTGGGAAATTTTATTGCCTTTGTGGAGTTGCCATCTCCCCCAAACGGCAACACATTACCCCACGCCCATCATGAAAGACCACCCCAATCGTGGTAAGCGCTTTCATGGCATGATGTGCGGCGATGCTTTCCGCACAAAACCCATCTTTTTCCCACAAGGCAGCCCATCAGGAGCATCACACGGTGAGCCCTCGACGTCCCATCCTCTCGGTCATTGGCAGCGCGGGCGCGCTTGAGGAGCCCGTGCGTCAAATGTGCCTTGAGCTTGGGGCCGCCGCCATCGAGGCGGGGTTTCGGGTCCTGACCGGTGGCCGAGACGGGGTGATGGAGGCGGTCAGCCAGGGCGCGCGTCAGAGTCCCTCGTGGACTGAGGGCGACGTGTTGGGGATCATCCCCGCCTACGATCGCGCTCAGGCCAACCCCTTTGTGGACGTGGTCATCCCCACGGGCATGAACCACGCGCGCAATGTCATGGTCGTGGCCAGCGCCGATGTGGTGGTGGCTGTGGCCGGGGGCACCGGCACGCTTAGCGAGGTCGCCATGGCCTGGCAACTGGGCAAACCCGTGCTGGCGCTGGTCCCTTCGGGGGGCTGGGCGGCGCGTTTGGCCGATGAGCGCCTCGATGGGCGCCGGGAAGACACTGTGGAGAGCGTTCAGACGCCCCAGGAGGCCATCGTGCGCGCGCTGGCGTTGATCGCCCAGCAGCGCCCCGAACCTGAACCCATCGGTGGCCGCTGAGTTTTTCCTGCACCTCTGGTGCCCGTATTCTGATACAACCCCCCGCGACGATATTACCTTCAGGTCCGCACCCGAAACGATGGGGCTGTGGTTCTGAGCGACAAGGAGACAATTGTTCCCATGAAGGTCCGCACTCGCATTGCCCCGTCTCCCACCGGGGATCCGCACGTTGGAACGGCGTACATCGCCCTCTTCAACCTTTGTTTTGCCCGCCAGCACGGCGGCAAGTTCATCCTTCGCATCGAAGACACCGATCAGGTCCGCAGCACGCGTGAGAGCGAGGACATGATCCTTGAGGCGCTGCGTTGGACGGGGTTGGAGTGGGATGAAGGGCCTGACGTGGGCGGACCCCACGGACCCTACCGCCAGAGCGAGCGCAGCGAGCTTTACAAGGAGCACGCCCAGATCCTGCTCGACAAGGGGCACGCCTTTCGTTGCTTCTGCACCCAGGAGCGTCTGGATACGCTGCGCAAGGAGCAGATGGCGGCCAAGACCGACGTGGGCTACGACGGCCACTGCATGGGTCTGAGTCAGGAGGAGATCCAGGAGAAGCTCGACGCCGGGGTCAGCCACGTGGTGCGCATGAAGGTCCCGCGCGAGGGTGTGTGCGTGGTCAACGACATGCTGCGTGACCCCATCGAGATCGCCTGGAGCCAGGTCGACATGCAGGTCCTGCTCAAGTCCGACGGCCTGCCGACCTACCATCTGGCCAACGTGGTCGATGACCACTTCATGGAGATCTCGCACGTGATGCGCGGCGAGGAGTGGATCAACTCCGCGCCGAAGCACTTGTTGCTTTACAAGTACTTTGGGTGGGAGGCGCCGACGCTGTGCCACATGCCGCTGCTGCGCAACCCCGACAAGAGCAAGCTCAGCAAGCGCAAGAACCCCACCAGCATCCTCTTCTACGAGCGCATGGGGTACCTGCCCGAGGCGCTGGTCAACTACCTGGGGATGATGGGCTGGTCGATGCCCGACGAGCGCGAGAAGTTCTCGTTGGCCGAGATGATCGAGCACTTTGACATCACGCGGATGTCGCTGGGCGGGCCGGTCTTTGACATCGAGAAGCTCGGCTGGCTCAACGGCAAGTACATCCGCGAGGAGATGGACACCGACGGTCTGGTCAAGGCGCTTCAAAAGTGGGCCTTCAACGAGGATTACCTCAAGTCCATCCTGCCGCTCATCCAGCGCCGTCTGACCAAGATGAGCGACTTTGGCCCACTGGTGATGCCGTTCTTCTCGGGGTTGATGTCGTTGACGCCCGAGGACTTTGCGGCCGTCAAGCGCATGGAGGCCGAGGCCACCAAGCAGGCGCTCCAGTTTGGGCTCTGGCGCCTGGAGGCGCTGCGGACCTGGGACGAGGAGCACATCAGCGAGGAGCTGCGCACGCTCTCGGGCCAGCTTGACCTGAAGCTGCGCGACTTCCTGCAGCCGTTCTTCATCGCCATTGGCGGCTCGTTGGTGGGCACGCCGCTCTTCCAGACGATGGAGGTCCTGGGGCCGGACTTGAGCCGCGCGCGTCTGCGCGACGCGGTGAAGGTCCTGGGGGGCTACGGCAACAAGAAGCTTAAGAAGCTCCAGAAGGAGTACGACCGCCTGGCGACCAAACCGGCGGCTCAACCGACGACTCAAGGTTGATTGCTGGGTCGGACGGGATGAAATGTAAAAAGGCCCCGCACCAAAGAGGTGCGGGGCCTTTTTACATTTCATCCCGTCTGGCCCTGTGAGACGCCTGCGGCGTTGGCTCGACCAGCGTGCGCCGCGCAAAAGCCTTGTGTTCTGCCGAGGCGTGGGTTCAGGGCGACACTTGCAGCTCAAACGCGCCCTGGTTGACGCACGTCCCAGGCCCGGTGCCCACCAGCGTGCCGGTGATCGCCCCGGTGTCGCGGTCCAGCGTGCCGGTGAAGTCAAAGCTGGTGCGGTTGTCGCCCACCACCTCCGTGGTGCGGAAGCTGACACAAATCCCGCGAACCTGCCCGCTGAACTCAAACGTGCCGTTGCCCACATCCTCGCCCAGCGTCAGCGTGCGCTCCACCGGGTCGATCGAGGGTCCCTGGTCGATGCTCAGCGACACCGACGGCATCTGGAACTCGGTGTTCAGCGCCGGGTTGCGGCACTGCAAGCGCGTGCCGCTGCCCTTGAGCGTCCAGCGGCCGCCAAGTTCGGGGGCGCCGCCGTTGATCTTGCAGGGGTCTTCGACTGGCGTCACGGGGATGACGACCTCTCGGACCACGGCCTGGGTCTGGGGCTCGACAAAGGCCACGCGCTCGTTGGTGATGTCGTCGATGACCAGACGATCGCGCTGGGGCAGGAAGTTGATGTGGGCGGTGTTGAACTCCAGCGCCACTTCTTCAACCGCAAAGGCCTCCAGGTTGACGCGGCTCAGCAGGCCCGCGTTGACCGTCCACAGCTCTCGCTTTCCGGGGCGCAGCACCGAGGTTTGCAGCGTTGCGCCGGTGTCTTCAAAGACTTTCGGGGCGTTGTTGTCCAGTCCCAGACCGTAGATGGCCAACGCCTGACCGTCGGCGCGCTCCACGACGAGGTAATCGCCGTCGGTGCTGGAGGCAAACTGGCGCACGCCTTCGGCAAAGGGCAACTCCAGGGTGCGCTCTTCAAAGTCGCGGGTATCGACGAGCACGAGCGCGGGCTGGGGGTTGTCTTCGGTCTGCCCGCGCCAGGTCACCAGCGAGCCGCCGTCGGGGGTGAAGAAGGTTGGGCCCTGCATGTTGGCCAGGGTCGTGTGCTGGCCGGTGGTGGTGTCAATGACGACGACCACGTGGGCGCGCTTGTCCTCTTCGACCTCCTCGCCGTCCACGTTGCTCGGCGCCGAGAGCGGGATGGCGATGAGTTCATCGTCGGCGCTGACGTCGATCCAGGTGGGGTTGAAGCCCTCTTTGCGGGAGAAGCCTTCCTGCTCGATGTCCACGCGCACGCCGGGCCAGAAGCCCTCTTCGACCGGGCCGTCGTCTTGCATGATCAGCGACGCGTTGACGTTCCAGGACATGATGCGCGTGCTCAGCGGCGCGTTGTAGGTCAACACGGCGACCAGTTCGTCGCGCTGGTCCATCCAGGTGGTGACAATGCGCGATGCGTCGTGGGGCAGGGCGGCCTGATCCAGGGTTTGGGTGTCGATGATGTGAACATCGCCGCTGACCTCGTCCATGGCGCTCATAAAGAGCCCGGTGGGCGACAGACGCACGTTGCTGTAGCGGGCCGTGGTCTGGGCTTCGGCGATGGTGGCGTAGCTGAAGCGGTCGATGAGCTGGAGCGTGTCTCCGGCGCCCTTGTTGGTGATCAGCAGCACGCGATCCTGGGGGAAGAGGAGCTTGACGTTGTCGGCGCCGCTCAGATCGGCGACCTGGGCGATTTGTCCGACATCGGGGTGGATGCTGTAGAGCACCTTCTTGCCGCTGCTGGGGTTGGCCAGCACGTAGGTCACCTCGGTCAACGGGTCCACCACCAACGCGCCATCGTCCAGTGAGGCGCCGTCGTCGGGATCAAAGTCATCATCGCCCAGGCCAAAATCCAGCGCGCCGCACGCCGTCAGGCAGAGCATCAGCGCGGCCAACAGGCCCACACAGATTGCGTTGCTTCTCATCCACTTGTCCTT
The DNA here is from genome assembly GCA_937123825.1 of uncultured Pseudomonadota bacterium. GTDB lineage: Bacteria > Myxococcota_A > Bradymonadia > Bradymonadales > CAKZKQ01. The sequence goes on along the minus strand of CAKZKQ010000266.1, from coordinate 2,246 downwards.
CATCGCTCGTTCACCCTCCGCGCCACTGCCAGCGGTGTGCCTCATTTTGTGTGACCTTTGTCTTCGATAAGCAAGCGTCATGCCACGGTCAAGCGACATTTTGTGTGCCTTGTAAAATCTGCCGCGCCGCCGCGCGCCCAGGTCGCGCCAGACGCGGCTTCTGGGGCAAGGCAGCGCGATGCTGCCGATGTCGTCGTCATCGGTGTCGCCAGAAACCATGTGGCCAGCCTCCTTGGAGGTCTACGGCGAGCGGTCTTTGGAGGCGCTGTGTGGCGTCTGAGACCGGAGGGGCACCACCGCGACATGGATGTCATGGTGGAGCAGCGTTGTCCCAGGCTGTGGAGTAGAGAGGGATCAGCGCGCGGGATCAGAAGTCGCGGATGATGCTCATGCTGACTTCTTCGGTGAGGCGTTGGAGGCGAGTTTTGAGGATGGCGGCGCGCTCATCGTCACGGCGAGAGGCGTAGCGCTTGCTGGCGAGCTCAAACATGTCGTTGGCGCGCTCAAGGAGTTCTTCGTCCAGGCCTTCTTCGTCGTCCAGTGCGGTGTTGGCAAAGTACTCGGCGATGGCGTGGGTGGGGTCGTGGCCCTCTTCGAGGACCATCTTGAAGCAATCCCAGTGGAGGTTGATGGCGCGGATGCCTTCGTAGAGGGGCATCAGGAGGCGCTCGCGGGTGATGGGGGTTTGGTGGTCAAAGGTCTGGTAGATGCGAAAGCGCAGTTCGCGCTCTTCGATGTGCAACTCGTAGGCGCCGATGCGGTGGCTCTCGTTGAGGCGCACGATCAACTCGTAGAGTGCCAGCGGCAGGATGTCGGGGGCGCTTTCGAGGGGCAGGATGTAGGCGACCTCGCAAAAATCCATGCGGACGGGCTCGTTGATCTGGGTTGCGTCGACCTCTTCGGCCTCCAGCTCCTCAATCATGATGAAGCCCTCGCAGTGCCCGGCGGCGCTCTCGCCGTAAATCATCAGGGCGTTGCCGGCTTCGCTGGCGACAAAATCGATGTCTTCGTCTTGAAGGAGGTTGATGTATTGCTCAAGGAGCGGGTGGGAGGGTTCGGGCGTGTCGGCGGGGTGAGGGAGGGGGAGGGGGGGCGGAGGGGGGGGGGGGGGGGGTGGGGGCGGGGGGGCCATGATCGCCATTGAGTGTCCTTAAAGGGTCTACGGACGCCGGGTCCAACATCATCCATAAATCATTTAACGCACAGCCGTGGCCCAGGCATCCCATTATTTTGGTTCCGGGTTCAAATCACACCCTCGCCCCGGCGTCAATCAAAGACGTACCGTTTGTTGGAGACCTCGACGTTGGGGGGTTGGCCGGTGGCTTCGAAGTGATCGTGGCCCTCTTTGAGGTTGGTCCAGAAGTCGGCCCATTTGGAGTCGGCGTGGCGCGCCATGTTGGCCTCGGTCATGCGAAAGGGGAAGACGTGGACCCGAAAGAAGGCCTGCTCGGCGCGTTTGTGGGCGGCATCGGCCAGGGCATAGATCTCCTCGATGAAGGGATCGGTCATGGCGTAGCAGCCGATCGAGACGCACTTGCCATGGACCATCAGGAAGCTGCCGGTGCGCCCGTGGGCGCGGTCGTAGGCGTTGGGATAACCCAGGTTGAACGACAGGTGGTAGCTGCTCTTGGGGTTCATGGCCGAAGGCGGGACAAAATAAAAGCCTTCGGGGCTTCGCATGTCGCCCTCTTTGAGCTTGGGCCCCAAACCGCCCGAATACGCGCAGATCGGGTAGGTCTTCCACAGCTCAAAGCGCTCCTTTCCCTTGGGCTGGGTCCACACCTCCAACTCTTCTTCCTCTTTGAAGATGCGGATGAAGATGGGCCTGCCCAGCGGCATTGGGGTGCCCTGCGGGTTTTGGACAGTGGCAGGGGTGACGTGTTCAAGGGAGACTTTTTTGGGCTCAGATTGTGCGCAGCAGGCCCACGACAGGCCTGCAAGCAGCGCACAGAGCACTGTATGTTTCTTCACCGCGTTGGATCCTCAGGGCCAAAGCAGGCTTTGGCGTCTTGGGTCGTTGGCCAGGTGCGCGCACGGGTGCCCTTGCTGGTCAGTTTCTCAGTCAAAGGGTCGTGCTGTGTGTGTGGGTTTGATTGTCCTGGTTTGACCGTCCGTTCGGCGACGCTCTTTTGTCTAAGCATGGAGGTTGCAACCCTCAAGGGGGCCTATTACCTTCCGCAGCGTATGGATTTTGTGGGTGAAGGCTTTGTGAGGGGGTTTGTATGAACGGGTACCATGTTCGTCTG